>NZ_DDHH01000123.1:9025-18965 GCF_002338015.1 Rhizobium sp. UBA1881 | reverse complement strand
TTACTAAATAGCCCTTACACACGAACATCGGATAAGATAGATTATGGAACAATCTGATATCTATCAATTGCGTGTCATCTGGTTGGCACGCCCTTCGAGGAGTATGTCGGATCGACATTGCGCTGAATGAAAACCCATTTTTTGCAGAGCCTTATGGCGTATCCCTCATATCCGACAGGAAGATCAATCCGCCTTGTCAGATGCAAAAACGGTACTGGCATCGCTGACGATGGCAACATGGGAATAAGCAGCCTCGCTGGCTGCAGCGCTGTCGCCGCGCATGATTGACGTGACGATGACGTCGTGCTCGTCATAGGACTTGGCAAGGCGTCCCGGGAGCCGGAATTGCGCCCGGCGGAACGGCGCCAGACGTGCACGGGTCTGCGTCACCATTTCGTAGATGTGGTCGTTATGGGCGCCACGATAGAGTCGCGTGTGGAATTCCGTATTGTGCGCGGCGTACTCTTCCTGGGCGTTGGCGTGGACCAGCCTGGCCGATGCGCGGTGTTCGAGCTCAAGCGCATGACGCTCGTCGACCGTCATCCGCTCGGCCGCCAGCCGCGCGCAGATGGCTTCAAGCTCCGACATGGCCTCGAACATGGAGTGAAGATAGGCTTCGGTGACATTGGCGACCACGGCGCTGCGGTTCGGCTCGCGATCGACGAGGCCCATGGCGCCCAGTTCGCGCAAGGCCTCGCGCACCGGAGTTCTCGACACATCGAAACGGACGGCGAGTGAGAGTTCATCCAGCCGTTCGCCGGGATGCATGACGCCGGTAACGATCATATCCGCGATGGCGCGCACCATCTGCTCGACGGTGGTGCCTGTGCGTATGACCTGTCTGCGCCTGATCTGCTTCACTTCAAAACTCTGCATTTCACATTGTATACAGATGGATGGCGAGATCGTAAAAGTCAAATAGTTTTATATTTGCAGTATCTTATGGATTATCTTGCATGTGTCCGTGCAGCGCTTTTTTCTGCTTTATCGGGCGCTTGCGCTGCATTTTCAGACAAGGATGCATTTTTAATCACCTTTGCAGCGAAATCTGCATACAGTTTACGCGCTTCCGCCTCCCCCGTTTGTAAATCCTATTAATAACAGACACTTAAAATCTGGCACGCGCATTGCATACACTTCTTCTGCAACCATTTGTTTGACGCGGCCTTGCCGCAGGGAGAATCGCAATGACCAAGCTCCTTTCCATGAACCGGCGCCATTTCCTCCAGGCCTCCGCCGCTGGTGCACTGGCGATGACGCCGGGCCTACTGTCGGGTCGCGCCATGGCGCAGACTGCGCTGACCGTCGGCTTCATCTATGTCGGCCCGAAGGATGACTACGGCTATAATCAGGCGCACGCCGAAGGTGCCGCAGCCGTCAAGGCAATGCCTGGGATCACCGTCGTCGAAGAGGAAAATGTGCCTGAAACCGTCGATGTCCAGAAGACGATGGAATCGATGATCAATCTCGATGGCGCGACCCTGCTCTTCCCGACCTCGTTCGGCTATTTCGACCCCCACATGCTGGCCATGGCCGCGAAATATCCCGACATCCAGTTCCGCCATTGCGGCGGCCTATGGCAGGAGGGCAAGAACCCCATGAATACCGGCTCCTATTTCGGCTATATCGGCCAGGGCCAGTATCTGAACGGGATCGCGGCTGGCTATGCCTCCAAGAGCAAGAAGATCGGCTTCGTCGCCGCCAAGCCGATCCCGCAGGTGCTGCAGAACATCAACTCCTTCCTGCTCGGCTGCCGCTCGGTCGATCCCGCCATCACCTGCCAGGTGATCTTCACAGGTGAATGGTCGCTGGCCGTCAAGGAAGCGGAAGCCACCAACGCGCTGGTCGACCAGGGCGCCGACGTCATCACCTGCCATGTGGACAGCCCGAAGGTGGTGGTCGAGACCGCGGCCGGTCGCGGCGCTTTCGTCTGCGGCTACCACGCCAACCAGAGCCCGCTGGCGCCCGAGAAGTACCTCACCGGCGCGGAATGGGCCTGGGGCAACGTCTACACCGATTTCGTCAAGAAGGCGCAGGCCGGCGAGAAGCTCGGCAATTTCGTACGCGGCGGTCTGAAGGACGGCTTCGTCAAGATGAGCCCGCTCGGACCTGCCGTTTCGGCTGAAGCCCGCACCAAGTTCGAGGCCGTCCACGCCGAGATCATGAGCGGCAAGTTCTCGGTCTTCAAGGGACCGATGAAGGACAACAAGGGCAACGTCATCGTCGCCGCCGACAAGGCGCTCGCCGAGGACGCGATCGAGCTTGAGAGCATGGACTATCTGGTCGAGGGCGTCGTCGGATCCACGGCTTAAGCCAGAGGGAGAAGCGTCATGACAATCGAGGCGAACACTCCATCCCTATCGCCTGTAATCTCCGATACGCCGGCGCGGTCCTTCCTGGGGCCGTTGCTGGAATGGCTGGCGCGGCGGGCAGAACCCGTCATCATCAGCCTCGGCGCGATCCTGGTCGGTCTGGCGCTTTTCTCGCTCTTCATCATGGCGGTCGGCAAATCGCCGGCCGTGCTTTTCCAGCTGATGTATACCGGCGGCTTCGGCAGCTGGTTTTCAGTGCAGAACAGCCTCAGCCGTTCCGCCCCGCTGCTTCTGACGGCGCTCTGCGTAGCGCTGCCGGCGCGGCTGGGTCTCACCATCATCGGCGGCGAGGGAGCGGTGGTGCTTGGCGGGGTTGCGGCCGCGGCAATCGCCCTTCCCTTCATCGGCACGCTCCCCGCCATCCTGGTGCTGCTTCTGATGGCGGCGGCGGCCATGGTGGTCGGTGGTCTGTGGATCGGCCTTGCGGGCTTCCTGCGGCACTATCGCGGGGTGAACGAGACGATCTCCTCGCTGCTGCTTGCCTATATCGCAATCGCGCTGATGAACCAGTTCGTCGAGGGGCCGCTGCGCGATCCAGCCAGCCTCAACAAGCCCTCCACAGCGCCGCTGCCGGCGGAGTACATGATGGGCAAGATACCGGGCATGGACGTGCACTGGGGTCTGGTGATCGGTATCGTTGCCTGCATTGTCTCCTGGATCCTGATCGAGGTGACGAGCTACGGCTTCGCCGCCCGCATCGCTGGCGGCAATGTGCGCGCCGCGCAGATCCAGGGATTGCCGGTGGGGCGACTGATCGTCGGCTTCACGGCGATTGCCGGCAGCTTCGCCGGGCTTGCCGGCATGATCGAGGTCGCCGCCGTCCAGGGCAGCGCCAATGCCTCGATCGCGGCCGGCTATGGCTATACCGGCATTCTCGTCGCCTTCCTGGCGCGACACAATCCGCTGGCGATCATTCCCGTCGCCATCCTGCTCGGCGGCATCGATGCCTCGGGCGGGTTGATCCAGCGGCGCATGGGCCTGCCGGATGCGACCGTGCTGGTTCTGCAGGGGACGCTGTTCGTCGTCATCCTGCTGTTCGAGACCTTCTACGGCCGCTTCAAGATCTTCAACCCCGACCTTTGGAAGAGGAACCCGTGATGGACGAGACCGGTATCGGCATATGGGGTGTACCACTGGCGATCCTCGCCGGCGCCATCCGCGTCTCCACGCCCTTCATTTTCGTCAGCCTCGGCGAGACGATTACCGAGCGATCCGGGCGCATCAATCTCGGGCTTGAGGGTACGCTGGTATTCGGCGCGATGACGGCCTACGCGGTGGCCGTCATGAGCGGCTCGGCCTGGCTCGGCGTGCTCGCGGCCATGGGAACGGGCGCCGTCTTCGGCCTCGTGCACGGCTGGATCTGCAAGTGGCCGAAGGTCAACGATATCGCGATCGGCATCGCCATGATGCAGTTCGGCCTGGGGATGGCCTTCTTCCTCGGCAAGCCCTTCATCAAGCCGGTAGCGCCACACCTGCCCTCGATCCCGCTCGGCGGCTGGTCGAGCCTGCCGCAGGTACAGGCTGCGTTGAACATCAATGTGCTCTTCGTCATCGGCGCGCTGTTCGCGGTGGCGCTGTGGTGGGCGTTCAAGAATACCCGCGTCGGCCTCATCCTGCGCGTCGTCGGCGACAGCACGGATGCGGCGCGGGCCATGGGCATCGATCCGGATCGCGTTCGCCTGCTCGCCACGGCGGCGGGGGGATCGCTGGCCGCAGTCGGCGGGGCCTATCTCTCGCTCTATTATCCGGGATCGTGGAACGAGGGCATTTCATCCGGCCAGGGCCTGATGGCGGTGGCGCTCGTCATCTTCGCGCGCTGGAACCCGATCGGCTGCTTCCTCGCCGCCCTGCTCTTCGGCGGCGCAGGCGCGCTCGGCCCTGCCCTGCAATCGGTCGGCGTCACGCAGGGCTACTACCTGTTCTACGCAGCCCCCTACGTGCTGACGCTCGCCATCCTCATCGCCACCTCCTCGCCTACCCGCTCGCTTGCGGGTGCGCCGGGGGCCCTGTCACTCACGAAATAAGTCACTCACCAAGTAATTCTGTTTTGAAATAGGGATTTAGCCATGAACGGTCTCGGCGGCCTCAACAAATCCGAACACGGCGTCGGCATCGGCCTTGTGCAGTTGCAACTCCCCGTGACGGTCACCAAGGAAGATCTGGCGCGGCAGACGCAGGTGATCGTCGATCTCGTGGCCAAGGCACGGCGCAACCAGCCGGGCATGGATCTCGTCGTCTTTCCTGAATATGCGCTGCACGGGCTCTCGATGGATATCAACCCCGAGATCATGTGCAGGATGGATGGGCCCGAGGTCGCGGCGTTCAAGAATGCGTGCCTGGACAACCGGATCTGGGGCTGCTTCTCGATCATGGAGTTCAACCCCGGCGGCATGCCCTACAACTCCGGCATCGTCATCGACGATACGGGCGAGCTGAAGCTCTATTACCGCAAGATGCATCCATGGGTGCCGGTCGAACCTTGGGAGCCGGGCAATCTCGGCATTCCCGTCATCGATGGCCCCAAGGGCGCTAAGCTGGCGCTGATCATCTGCCATGACGGCATGTTCCCGGAGATGGCGCGCGAGTGCGCCTACAAGGGCGCCGAGATCATGTTCCGCACGGCGGGCTATACCGCGCCGATCCGCGACAGCTGGAAATTCACCAACCAGTCCAACGCGTTTTGCAACCTCATGGTCACGGCGAGCGTTTGCATGTGCGGCTCTGACGGCACCTTCGACAGCATGGGCGAAGGCATGATCTGCAATTTCGACGGCTCGATCATCGCTCACGGGACGTCCGGCCGCGTCAACGAGATCATCACCGCCGAGGTGCGTCCCGACCTGGTGCGCGAGGCGCGGCTCGGCTGGGGCGTCGAGAACAACATCTACCAGTTTGGCCATCGCGGCTATGTCGCCGTCGCGGGTGGCGCGGGCGACGCGCCTTACAGCTACATGCACGACCTGATCGCGGGCCAGTACAAGCTGCCCTGGGAGGCGGACATCAAGATCACCGACGGCACCTCCTGCGGCTTCGACAAGCCGGCGAGGCGCTATGGCGAAACATTCAAGCTCGCGGGCGAATAGAGGAGACGGACGATGGACATGATGACCGAGGCAAAAGAGCACTACGTCAAGGCCGATCCCTACCCCTGGCCCTATAACGGCGCGTTGAGGCCCGACAACACGGCGCTCATCATCATCGACATGCAGACCGACTTCTGCGGTAAGGGCGGCTATGTCGATCACATGGGCTACGATCTGGCTCTGGTGCAGGCGCCGATCGAGCCGATCAAGGCGGTGCTGACGGCGATGCGCGCCAAGGGCTACCACATCATTCACACCCGCGAAGGCCACCGGCCCGACCTCGCCGACCTGCCGGCCAACAAGCGCTGGCGCTCGCAGCGGATCGGCGCGGGCATCGGCGACGCCGGGCCTTGCGGCCGCATCCTGGTGCGCGGAGAACCAGGCTGGGATATCATTCCGGAACTCTATCCTCTCGACGGCGAAGTGATCATCGACAAGCCGGGCAAGGGCTCCTTCTGCGCCACGGATCTCGAACTGATCCTCAACCAGAAGCGCATCGAGAACATCATCCTCACGGGGATCACCACCGACGTCTGCGTCTCCACCACCATGCGCGAGGCCAATGATCGCGGCTTCGAATGCCTGCTGCTGGAGGATTGCTGCGGCGCCACCGACTACAACAACCACCTCGCCGCCATCCATATGGTAAAGATGCAGGGCGGCGTGTTCGGCTCGGTCTCGAATTCCAAGGCCCTGATCGAGGCGCTCGTCTGATGCCATCGATGCGCGCCCAGGTCTTTCGCGTGCCGGCCGACGGGCCGGATGATGTCTCCGGTGTCGAGGCGCTGTTTGCTGCCGGCCTGAAGCCGGAGAATGTCGTCGCCATCCTCGGCAAGACCGAGGGCAATGGCTGCGTCAACGACTTCACCCGTGGCTATGCGACATCAAGCTTCGAGGCGCTGTTTCACCGCCATGGTGTCGAGGGCGTGTCGATCGTCATGTCCGGCGGTACCGAAGGGGCGCTGTCGCCGCACTGGACGGTGTTTGCCCGCGAGGAGACCGACGCACCAGCGACGCGGGCGCTGGCGATCGGCGCGGCCCGTACGCCTGCCCTGCCCTCGCATGATCTCGGGCGCCGGGCGCAGGTACTGATGGTGGCCGAGGCCGTGAAGGCCGCGATCAAGGATGCCGGGATCGAGGATGTCGCCGACGTGCATTTCGTGCAGATCAAATGTCCGCTGCTCACGACGCAGCGGATCGCCAAGGTGGAAGCGTCAGGCAAGACGGTCGCCACGCGCGACACGCTGAAATCCATGGGGCTTTCGCGCGGTGCCTCTGCGCTTGGGGTCGCGGTGGCGCTTGGCGAGATCGATGCGGACGAGATCACCGATGGCGATATCGGTACGCGGCACGAGCTCTATTCGCGCTGCGCTTCGGCATCCGCCGGAGTGGAGTTGCTGGATCACGAGATCGTCGTGCTCGGCATGAGCTCCAGATGGTCCGGCCCGTTCCAGATCGACCATGCCGTGATGCAGGACGCGATCGATGTGCAGTCGGTGAAGGCGGCCTATGCACGACTGCCCGAGGGCAGATTGGCGGCGGTGCTGGCGAAGGCGGAGCCAGACCCGAGCGGCTCGGTGCGTGGCAAGCGGCACACCATGCTTGGCGATTCAGACATATCCGGCACGCGCCATGCCCGCGCCTTCGTCGGCGGCGTGCTTGGTGGTGTGTTCGGGATGACCGATCTCTACGTCTCGGGTGGCGCCGAGCATCAGGGGCCGCCGGGTGGCGGTCCCGTGGCAATCATCGTCGAAAAGGAGACCTGAAGTGAGCATAGTCCGCGACACGCCTCTTCCGCAGGCCGGCAAGGCCGTCGGCATCCAGACCCTCGACATGACCATGCGCTTCGGCAGCTTCACGGCACTCGACCATGTCTCGGTCGACATCCCGGCCGGCAGCTTTCACGCGCTGCTCGGCGAAAACGGCGCCGGCAAGTCGACGCTGGTGAAATGCATCATGGGTTTCTACCATCAGACCTCCGGCTCGCTCTCGGTGGATGGCCGCGAGGTGGCGGTTGCCTCGCCCAAGGATGCGGCGACCTATGGGCTCGGCATGGTCTACCAGCATTTCACGCTGGTCCCGTCGCTGACGGGCGCCGAGAACCTCGTCATCAGCCGCGCTGAAGTGCCCGCGATCATCAACTGGGCCAAGGAGCGCAAGGACCTCGCGGCCTTCATGGAGCGAATGCCGTTCAAGATCCCGCTCGACAGGCCGGTGAGCGAACTGGCGGCCGGTGAGAAGCAGAAACTGGAGATCGTCAAGCAGCTCTATCTCGGCCGCTCCTTCCTGGTGCTCGACGAGCCGACCTCGGTGCTGACGCCTGCGGAGGCTGACGAAATGCTCGGGCTGGTGCGTGGGATGACCGAGCGTGGCGAGCTGACAGTGCTGATGATCTCGCACAAGTTCCACGAGGTCACGAAGTTCGCGGATGCCGTCTCGATCCTCCGGCGCGGCAAGCTGATGGGATCGGGCAAGGTCGGCGAACTCTCGACGGCTGATATGGCTGCGATGATGATTGGCGATGTGAAGCTTGCGGAACTCGATACACGCGTGCCTGTTTCCTCGGCCGCCAAGCCGGTTCTGAAGGTCGAGAAGGTGAAGGCGCCGGATCGGTCCGGGCTGAAGACGATCGAGATCGACAGCCTGACGGTGCGATCCGGCGAGATCGTCGGCATTGCCGGCATTTCGGGCAATGGCCAGAAGGAGCTGACCGAAATCCTCGCCGGCCAGCGGCCGACCGATGCGGGCACGGTTGAGGTCAATGGCGACGCCTATGGCGCGACGCGGCCGGAAACGCGGCGCAACAATGTGCGCTTCATTCCCGAGGAGCCGCTGCAGAACGCCTGCGCGCCGAAGATGACCGTCAGCGAAAACCTCGCCTTCCGCACCTTCGACCTTAAGGCCGACGGCAAGGATGCGATCTGGCTCAGCAAGGGCAAGATGCGCAAACGCGCCACCGACCTGATCGCCGATTTCAAGGTAAAGACCGCCTCGTCGTCCTCGCCGATCGCGGCACTCTCCGGCGGCAATGTGCAGCGGGCGGTGCTGGCGCGGGAACTCACCGGCGAGGTCGATCTGCTGATCGTTTCCAACCCCTGCTTCGGGCTTGATTTCTCGGCGGTGGCGGAGATCCGGGCGCGGATCATGCGGGCGCGCAATTCCGGTGCGGCCGTTTTGCTGCTGTCCGAGGATCTCGATGAGCTGCTGGAGATGTCCGACCGGATCATGGTGATCTCGGAGGGCAAACTGGTCTACGAGACGCCGGCGCTGGCTGCCGATATCTCCGTGATCGGCGCGCATATGGCGGGGCACCACTGATGGCTGAGATCAAGGCGCAACCGTTTGGTTTTCCCTTCCGAAAACAGGAGATCGCACTCGTCGTCATCGACATGCAGCGCGATTTCGCCGAACCCGGCGGCTTCGGAGCCAGTCTCGGCAACGACGTTGGTCGCATCACCAGGATCGTGCCTGACGTCAAGCGGCTGATCCAGGGCTTTCGCGATGCCGGGCTGCCCGTCATTCACACGATGGAGTGCCACAGGCCGGACCTGTCGGACCTGCCCGTCGCCAAGCGCAACCGGGGCAAACCGAGCCTCCGGATCGGCGATGAAGGGCCGATGGGGCGTATACTAATTGCGGGCGAGCCGGGCACGGCGATCCTGCCGGAACTGGCACCCATCGATGGCGAAGTCGTCATCGAGAAGCCGGGCAAAGGCGCTTTCTACGCAACCGAGCTCGGCGATGTGCTGAAGGAAAAAGGCATCACGCAGTTGGTGTTCGCGGGCGTGACAACAGAGGTCTGTGTGCAGACGACGATGCGCGAGGCCAACGACCGCGGTTACGAATGCCTGCTCTGCGAGCAGGCGACGGAAAGCTACTTTCCGGAATTCAAGAAAGCCGCCATCGCGATGATCCGCGCCCAGGGGGCGATCGTCGGGTGGACGGCCGATATCTATGACATATTGGAGACGATCAGCCATGCCTGAGACAACACGCGAATTGCTGACATCCGGCGGGTGGAAGGATTTGTCGTTCGGACCGTTTCGCGATGCGGTGACAATCCACTGGATCAAGCCCTTCGAGGGCGACCAGCCGGGCGTGGCACTGTTGAAATACGAGGCCGGCGCGTCCGTGCCGCGGCATCGGCATGAGGGGCTGGAGACAATCCTGGTCCTCGATGGCGTCCAGTCGGACGAGGCAGGCGACTATGGCAAGGGGAGTTATGTCGTCAATCCCGTCGGCACCGAGCATTCGGTGTGGAGCGACACGGGCTGCGTGGTGCTGATACAGTGGGACCGGCCGGTGAAAATTCTCGAGGAGGAAGCGGCATGAGTAACGGACCTGTGTTCGACATCGCTTCCCTGCACGCGTTCTACGCCGACGGCGGCACGGTGGCCGAGATCATCGATCAGATGCTCGCGCGGATCGCCGCGGTCGACGATCTCGGTATCTTCCTTCATCTCGCCGACCGCCAGTCGCTGCTGG
>NZ_DDHH01000123.1:1329-8912 GCF_002338015.1 Rhizobium sp. UBA1881 | reverse complement strand
CTGCTGGCCGAGGCCGATACTCTCGGCGTTTTCGATCCGGCGGCAAAGCCGCTCTGGGGCATTCCCTTCGCCGTGAAGGACAATATCGACGTTGCCGGCATGCCGACAACGGCCGCCTGCCCCGATTACGCTTACGGCGCGATCGAGGACGCGACCGTCGTGCGGCTGCTGAAGGAGGCAGGGGCGCTTGTGATCGGCAAGACCAATCTCGATCAGTTCGCAACGGGTCTTGTCGGCGTCCGCTCGCCCTATCCGATCCCGCGCAATGCGATCGATCCGACGCTGGTGCCGGGCGGATCGAGCTCCGGCTCGGCGGTGGCCACCGCGCAGGGGATCGTCAGTTTCGCGCTTGGGACTGATACCGCCGGTTCCGGTCGCATTCCGGCCGGGCTCAACAATATCGTCGGGCTGAAGCCGAGCGTTGGTGCGCTGTCTACCACGGGTGTCATTCCCGCCTGCCGGACGCTCGACTGCGTGTCGATTTTCGCGCTTTCCGTCGATGACGCCTGGCGCGTCTTTAGCGTCGCCGCGCGAGAGGATGGCGAGGACGCCTATTCGCGCACGGTGCCGGCGACGGGCTACGGACATCTGCCTCCGACGCTGACGATCGGCGTGCCCGCGAAGGCGGATCTGCGTTTCTTCGGTGATGCCCTCATGGCGGAATCCTATGAGGACGCGCTCGAGATGCTTCGGGGTCTCGGTCATCGGATCGTCGAAGTCCCGTTCGGCGATTTCTACGATGTCGCCAACCTGCTCTACGAGGGCGCCTGGGTGGCTGAGCGCTATGCGGCGGTGAAGGACTTCTTCGATGCGGGTGAAGCGAGCTTCCACCCGGTGACGCGCAAGATCTACGGTGCGGCCAAGACGCTGACGGCCGCGGATGCCTTCAATGGCTTCTATGCGCTGCAGGCAATGAAGCGGAAGCTCGCGCCCGTGATCGCCTCCGTCGATCTCTTCTGCGTGCCGACAGCTCCGAGCCACTATACGCTTGCCGATCTCGCCGCCCAGCCGATCCGCGAGAATTCGCGGCTGGGAACCTACACCAACTTCGTCAACCTGCTTGATATGTGCGGCATCGCCGTTCCCACTGGCAAACGCTCGGACGGCCTACCTGCGAGCGTCACGCTGCTCGCCCCCTTCGGCCGGGATGGGCTGACGGCGTCGCTCGCCCGCGACATCCACCGCGCCTCCGGCTTGACGCTGGGTGCGACCGGTTGGCCGTTGCCGAGTGCCGGGCAGCCGGATCTAGGGAATGAGCCGGGGATCGACATCGTCGTGGTCGGTGCGCATCTCTCGGGCATGCCGCTCAACGATCAGCTTCGCGAGCTCAACGCAAGCTTCGTGCGCGAGGCGCGGACGACAGATGCTTACCGCCTTTATGCGCTCGCCGGCCAGGTTCCCGCCAAACCGGGGCTGATCCGCGTCGAAGCGGGCACGGGAGGAGCGATCGATGTGGAGGTGTGGCGGTTGACGCCGGATGGCTTCGGCCGCTTCGTTGCCGCTATCCCCTCACCGCTCGGGATCGGCAGCATTTCGCTATCGGATGGGACCGAAGTGAAGGGGTTTCTAGTCGAGGCGGCGGCGATCTCCGGTGCGGCCGATATCACCGGCTATGGCGGCTGGCGCAGCTATGTCGAGGCGGGATCGCAGCAGAAGGTCGGCGGCGCGCGATGATGTCGCGCGTTGGAGCGCGTGGGCCTAGGCCCCGCGCTCCAGGCTTTCCAGCTCGATCTCGAAGCTCATCTGGTCGTAGGCCGGGACGACGTGATCGGGCGTCTCGGCCATGACGGTGTCGTAGTCGAGCGGCGTGTGCATGTGGGTGAGGATGGCGCGTTTCGGCTGCAAGCGGCCGATCCATTCCAGCGATTGCTCCAGCGACAGATGGCTCGGGTGGTAGCGATATTGGAGGGCATCGATGATGAGAACGTCGAGGTCCTGAAGCTTCGGCACGGTTTCCGGCGGGAAGTCGCTGATATCGCTGCAATAAGCGACGTCACCGATGCGGAAGCCGAGCGAGGTGATGTCGCCGTGCTGCTGCACATGCGGGCGCAATGAAATCGCGCCGCCCGCGCCTGTAATATGGACCGGCTTGTCGAGATCGCGGATCACCCTTGCCTCGACGATCGGAGGATAGTTGCTGCCGGGTGGCGTTTCCAGGCAATAGCCGAAGCCCTGGCGGATGCGATCCATGGTCGCTTCGTCGGCATAGATCGGCACGCGCTGCTGCGCGCCGAAATAATAGCCGCGCAGATCGTCCAGGCCGTGAATATGATCGGCGTGCGGATGCGTGTACATCACGGCGTCGATATGTCCGACCTTGGCCGCGATCATCTGCTCGCGAAAATCCGGTCCGGTGTCGATGACCACGGTGGTGACGCCGCCGTTGGCGTCATATTGCTGGATCATGAAGGAGGCGCGGGTGCGCCTGTTCTTCGGATTGTCGGGATTGCAGGCGCCCCAGTCGCCGGTGATGCGCGGAACGCCTGGTGACGATGAGCAGCCGAGAATGGTGAACCGCCGCCTGTAGCCCACCGTGTCAGATCCTCGGCATCTTGGAGAAGCAGCGGAAGGCATTATCAGTCGTGATCGCGGCCATTTCGGCATAGCTGAGGCCCAGCGTCTCGGCCAAGACTTCGGCCGTGTTGACGACATAGGACGGCTCGTTGCGCTTGCCGCGCCAGCGCTTCGGCGCGAGATAAGGCGCGTCGGTCTCGACCAGCAGGCGATCGTGCGGGATGGTTGCAGCGATGTCACGCAGCTCCTGCGACTTCGGGAAGGTCAGGATGCCGGAAAACGAGATGTAGCCGCCGAGCTCGACGCCAACGCGCGCGAGATCTGCACCCGCCGAGAAGCAGTGGAGGATGAAGGGGAAAGCGCCCTTCCCCGTCTCCTCGGTCAGGATCGCGGCCATGTCCTCGTCAGCGCTGCGGCTGTGGATGACCAACGGCAGCTTCGTTTCGCGGGCGGCCTCGATGTGGCGCAGAAAACCGGTCTTCTGGTCCTCGGGCTTCTGCGTGTCGTAGAAGTAGTCGAGACCCGCCTCGCCGATCGCGACCACCTTCTCATGCGCATTCGCCAGACGGATCAGGTCTTCAGCCTGGATGTCCAGCTCTTCGTCGGCACTGTTGGGATGCGTGCCGACGGAGCAGAAGACGGACGGATACTTCTCGGTGATCGCGAGCAACCCGTCTAGCTTTCGAACGCGCGTCGAGATCGTCACCATCTGCTTGACGCCTGAATCGTGGGCGCGCTTGACGATCTCGTCGCGCTCCTCCTCGAAGTCGGCGAAATCCAGGTGGCAATGGGTATCGATCAGCATCTCAGCCTCACGCCTGCGGCGCGACATAGCGCGGGAAGACCGGCGTCGGCGCTTCGAGCGGCGTGCCGGAAACCAGGCGACCGGCTTCACCGAGAGCCGTGAAGTCGCGCTTGTCGGCGGCAGCCCCCACGAGGTCGAGCATCTTTTCGGCAGAGCCCGGAACGAAGGGCTGCAGCAGGATAGCGATCTGGCGCACGACTTCGGCCGTGACGTAAAGCACGGTCTCCATGCGATCAGGATCGGTCTTCTTCAGCGCCCAGGGCTGCTGGCCGGCGAAATAGCGGTCGGTCTCGGACACGACTGCGATGATCGACGTCAGCGCGCGATGGATGAGCTGCTTTTCCATGTCCTCGCGCGTCGAGGCGAGCAGTGCGTCGGCCGCGGCCAGCATCGCCTTGTCCTCGTCCGTCAGCGGACCACAGACCGGGATCTTGCCATCGCAGTTCTTGACGATCATCGACAGCGAGCGGCTTGCGAGGTTGCCGATGCCGTTGGCGAGGTCGGCGTTGATGCGGGTGCCGATTGCTTCTTCGCTGCAGTTGCCGTCATGGCCGAAGGAGATTTCGCGCATCAGGAAGTAGCGGATCGCGTCGAGGCCGAAATGCTCGATCAGCTCGAACGGATCGAGCACGTTGCCGAGCGACTTCGACATCTTCTCGCCGCCCTTGGCCAGCACGAAGCCATGCGCGAAGACGCGCTTGGGCAGCGGCAGCTTGGCCGACATCAGGAAGGCGGGCCAGTAGACGGCGTGGAAACGGATGATGTCCTTGCCGATGATGTGGACGTCGGCCGGCCAATACTTGGCACGCGGGCCGTTCTTGTCCTCGAGGTAGCCGGTGGCGGTGAGATAGTTGGTCAGCGCGTCGACCCAGACGTACATGACGTGTTCCGGATCATTCGGCACCTTGATGCCCCAGTCGAAGGTCGTGCGCGAGATCGACAGATCCTTGAGCCCCGACTTGACGAAGGAGATCACCTCGTTGCGGCGCTCGGCCGGGCCGATGAAATCAGGCTCGGATTCGTAGAGCGCCAAGAGCTTGTCCTGGTATTCAGAGAGCTTGAAGAAGTAGCTCGCCTCTTCCACCCATTCGACGGGCGTACCCTGCGGTCCGTAGCGCACGCCGTCGGCGCGCAGCTCGGTCTCGTTTTCCTGGTAATAGGCCTCGTCGCGCACCGAGTACCAGCCGGCATAGCTGTCCTTGTAGATGTCGCCGGCGTCGGCCATCAGGTTCCAGATATTCTTCGACGTCTCGTGGTGACGATCCTGCGTGGTGCGGATGAAGTCGTCGTTCGAGGCGTCGAGGAGCTTGGCCATCGCCTGGAATTCGCCGGAGTTGCGATCGGCGAGTTCCTGCGCGGTGATGCCCTCGGCGCGGGCCGTCTGCTGCATCTTCTGGCCGTGCTCGTCGGTGCCGGTGAGGAAGAACACGTCCTTGCCGTCGAGGCGCTGGTAGCGCGCCATGGCATCCGTCGCGATCAGCTCGTAGGCGTGGCCGATATGCGGCTTGCCGTTCGGGTAGGAAATCGCGGTGGTGATGTAGAAGGGTGTCTTGTCTGTCATGGCGGCCATTCTCGTGCGGCTTATTCTTTGAAATCTATATGCCGCTCCTTAGCGCATGTGGCGGCGAAGCGAAACAGTAAGTTTGGAAAGCGACGCCTCCAACACATAGCAGTGCAATCTTCGTGACCGCCGCGTGCTTGACTCGTTTTTTTCCACATTCTACCCAAGAGAACCATCGAACAGGGTTCCGCAACGTGACATCAGCCGTCCCCCGCGCCTACCGCTCCCATTTAGGCTTTTTGAATGCAGGCCGGTTTCACGCAGGGCTAGGGCCCGCGATTTGATGTTCTCCCATTTCGATCCGCTTTATTCGCTCTCGGGCTTCTTCGTCGGCGCTCTTGTCGGCATCACCGGTGTCGGCGGCGGCTCTCTGATGACGCCGTTGCTCGTTCTCTTGTTCGGCGTCCACCCAGCGACCGCCGTCGGGACCGACCTGCTCTACGCGGCCGTCACCAAGAGTGCGGGCACCGCCGTTCACGGCATGCATGGGCGCATCAACTGGCGGATCGTCGGCTGTCTTGCCGCCGGCAGCGTGCCGGCAGCACTGATCATGCTGTGGCTGCTGTCGGGCGTCGATCGCAAGAGCATCGAAGTCGCGCATACGATCACGACGGCACTTGGCTGGCTGCTCGTCATGACGGCCTTCATGCTGGTGTTTCGCAAACAGGTACTGGCCTTCGCGCAGCGCTCCATGGGCGAGCGGCGGACGCTGCGGCCGGCTACGCTTGGCATTCTTACGGTCGTGCTCGGGCTGGCGCTCGGTATTCTCGTCACCTTGACGTCGGTCGGCGCGGGCGCGCTGGGCGTGACAATCCTGCTCGTGCTTTATCCCAGGCTCGATGTGCGCGAGATCGTCGGTTCCGACATCGTCCATGCGGTGCCGCTGACGCTGATCGGCGGCATGGGATACTGGATGATCGGCGAGATCGACTGGGTCATGCTTGCGGCGCTGTTGGTGGGCTCGATCCCCGGCATCATCGCGGGCAGCCTTTTGGCGCCGAAGCTGCATGAGCGGACCATCCGCCTTGTGCTGGCAGGGACGCTTGCGATCGTCGCCTACAAGCTTCTGACTTCCTGATCCGAAACTTACCGGATCAAGGTCCGGGCTGCTTGATATCGCCGAGAATGCTCAGGATGGTCTGCTTGCGGTCGAGATTGTAGGCGTCGGAGACCGTCAGGCGCTCGATGATATCGCTGTGCAGGCGCGACAGGCGTTCGGCCTGGGCCACCTGCCCCGCCATTGCCGCGGCCTTCGCCTTGCCCATCAGATCGTCGCCGAGATGGCCTGCAAAGAACTCGAAGATCGTGTCGCTTTCCTTGCCTGACAGCGCATCGGCCAGACGGTGCATGGCCTTGCGCGCCGATGGCCCCTGCAAAGTCAGAACCTCGTTATAGGCGGAGATGATTTCTCCACCGCCGTAGTTCACCAGCTTCAGCGCTTCACCGACGCTGCCATTGGCCGACGCCAGCAGCGACGGGTCATTTGCGTCCACGCCGAGATGCCCCAGAGCCGAGCGCAGCGCGTTGTCACCGAGCGGCGATATCTTGAGCGGCAGGCATCGGGAGCGGATGGTGGGGAGCAGCTTGCCTGGCGCATGCGAGATCAGCAGGAACAGCGCGCGCTTCGGCGGCTCCTCGAGGATCTTCAGGATGGCGTTGGCGGCACTTCGGTTCATGTCGTCGGCCGGGTCGATGATCACGATGCGCCAGTTGCCGGTGCCCGAGGTCTGCGAGAAGAAGCGGCCGGCGCGGCGCACCTCGTCGACGGTGATCGCCGATTTGACCTTGCCTGTCTTCTCGTCCACCGGACGGGCCAGATGCAGCAAGTTGTGCGAGGCGCCCGAGTTGATCTGGCGGCTGACGGAAGAATTCGGATCGGGATCGGCGAGAAAGTCAGGCGCGGTCTCGGGATCCGGATGCGACAGGACGTGATTGGCGAAACGGAAGGCGAGCGTCGCCTTGCCGATCCCCGACGGCCCTTCCATCAGGAGGGCGTGGTGACCCTTGCCGGAACGGTAGGATTGCGCGAGGAAGGCCTCGGCGTCTTCATGACCGAAGAGCTTGGTGTTTTCGGGCGGCCATATGGCGCCGTCGAGAAGGCTCGGGTGCTCATCACTCATCGATGGCACTCATCGCCGGCTCGGCGACCTTCGGGGCGTCTGCGGGCGCCAGCAACTGGCCGACGATCGAGACGATCTCTGCTGCGATCGCTTCCTCGGTCTGCATGGCGTTGACGACGTGGCAGCGCTCGGGCTCGCGCGAAGCTATGTCGAGAAAGGCTTCGCGGCGCTTCTCGTGGGTTTCGATCTCTTCCTTCTCGAAGCGATCGGGCGCGACGTCGCCGGCGGCACCTCGGCGCTTGGCGCGTTCGAGACCGGCTTTTGCCGGCAGGTCGAGCATCAGCGTGCAATCGGGAACGACACCGTTGATCGCGACGCGTTGCAGCGTCTCGATGAAATCGGGCTCCAGATTGCCTGTCACGCCCTGATAGACGCGCGAAGAATCCATGAATCGATCGCAAAGCACGACCTTGCCCTGACCAAGGGCCGGACGGATGATCTCCTCGACATGATCGTTGCGGGCGGCGGCGAAGAGAATCGCTTCCATGCGCGTTCCAAAGGATTCGGCAGCACCCGAGAGCAGCACATGGCGCACGGCCTCCGCACCCGGCGAACCGCCCGGCTCGCGCGTGACCACGACCTC
>NZ_DDHH01000123.1:573-1156 GCF_002338015.1 Rhizobium sp. UBA1881 | reverse complement strand
TCGCGCGTGACCACGACCTCGTGACCCCTCGCGCGCAAGGCATCGGCCAGCCGACGGATCTGGGTGGACTTACCAGCACCCTCACCGCCTTCAAACGTAACGAACAATCCGGTAGCGGATGACAACAATATGTTCCTGCGATCTTGGCCTGCACTCAATCGGCGCCAGCGGCACCTCGTCCGTACATCTAGCCGAAGATGACGGCGAGCGGAACCGCTTCGCGTCGATCTCTCGGCTTTGTCACAAGGTGAAACGCGACTATGGCGATCATGTGGGCTCGGCCGGCTTATCCCAGAGCCAGGAAAACAGCAGCGTTTCGCCGAGCTCCAGCACGGCGTCGACGGCGCGGCTGCTGAGAGTGCCTTCCTCGACCGCGGCTTTGGTGTAGAGCGGTACTTCGCGCAGCAGTCTGCTTCCAGCGAAAAGCCGCAGCGTTCCGACTTCGCGGTCCGCTTCGACCGGGGCCGGTAGCGGCCAGTGATAGACGATGCGGGCGGCAAGCCGGTCGGGATTGTTGACGGGGATGTAGACGCTGATCGGGCTTTTAGCGACAAGCTCGACGCTGCGCGATGCGCCGCCATAG
>NZ_DDHH01000123.1:0-324 GCF_002338015.1 Rhizobium sp. UBA1881 | reverse complement strand
CGCTCGCCGTGCCGATGACCTCGTTTTCCGCGAAGAGTTGGCGTATTTCGAAGGCGCTGAGGCCCCATTCGAGCACGCGCTTGGCTTCCTCGGTGCGCTCCTTGTCGGAGGCGATGCCGCCGAGCGTCATGAACAGGCGACGGCCGTTGCGCTCGGCCGACGCCACGATCGAATATCCCTCGCCTTCGGCAAAGCCTGTCGCCAGACCGTCGACGCCGAGACCGAAGCCGAGCAGCGGGTTGCGGTTGCGCTGGAAGATCTTGTTCCACTCGAAATCGGGTTGGGCGAAGTAGGGATAATAGGCCGGGTAGCCCTCTTGCAGCC
>NZ_DDHH01000122.1:0-5325 GCF_002338015.1 Rhizobium sp. UBA1881 | reverse complement strand
GCCTGGTCGGTCGGGGCCGCGTCGGTGGCGGCTGCCGGAGGCGTCACGCCAGGCGCGGTGATGATGCGGCTGGCGGCGCCCGGCTTGGAGACCATGGCGAGCAGCTGCGATGCATTGCCGTCCTTGGGGATCGAGATCGTGGCGATCTCTTCCGAGGTCGTCACCTTGCCATCCTTGGCTGTCGCGCGCAGCTGCAGCTGGTGGTCGCCGGCGGCAAGCGGATTGTCGAGAACCGCGACGAAATCGCCATTGTCGCCGACATCGGTCCCCATCAGCACCTTGTCGCCGTCGAGGATTTCAAGCTTGCTGTTCGGCTCGGCGGAACCGGCGATGACCGTTGAGCCGTCGGGCTCGACACGCAGCACGTCGAATGTCGGCAGCTTCGGGCCTTCGGCAACCGGTGCGGCGTTGTCCTGCGTCTGAGGTGCGGCTGGTTCCGGCGCGCCCGTAAGGGCCGCTTCGGCACGTGCAATCGCGGCGGCAGCATCGGCGATGTTTTCGGGCAGCGACTGGATAATGGAGAGCGCCTTGGCGGCGCCGGCCTTGGCCTTATCGATCGCGGCTGTGGTGATCGGGTTGGTACCCTCGGGCGTCGCGAAATCGGCGAGTGCCTGAAGCGCGCCGATCGTCTTCGTCTTGGCGCTTGCGAAAACGTCGTCGGTCGGACCCTTGCCGTCGGCAAACAGCGCCTTAAGTTCGCCAAGTGCCTGTCCGGCTGCCGTCGTCAGGCCGCCGAGCTTCTGTGCGGTCGCGGCATCGTCGGGCGCCGACGGACGCGAGGTCTTGGCGGATTCGGTTACGGTTTTCTTGACCTCGGAGCTTGCCTGATTGATTGCGTCACCAACCTTGCCGGCATCGCCACCGATACGGGGCATGACGACAAAGACCATCAACAGAATTGCGATTACAAGCACTGCAAGGGCCAGCAAGCCGGCACGGTTTTTCATCATCAGGTCTCCCCAAGCGGCAATCTTGCCAGACTTCCTGAAATTGCTAGCGATTCCCGTTGCTTTGCACAAGCAGTCAAAGTAGCCGGGCAAATGTAAGATGTATGTTTTCCGTCATTTTTCTTGACTGGACCCAGAGAGAATAGTTGTTTGCTCCCATGACAGATCAATCTCATTCCATTCGCTCCATTTGTGTCTATTGCGGTTCGCGCCCCGGCAGCGACCCGAGCCACATGGCCGCCGGCCGCGCGCTGGGCAAGGAGATCGCCGATTACGGCCTGCGCCTGATCTATGGCGGCGGCACCAAGGGGATCATGGGGGCGGTTGCGAGCGGTACGCTCTCGAACGGCGGTCAGGTGACCGGCATCATTCCCGAATTCCTGATCGACATGGAGGCGACCCGCCACTCCCTCGGCCAGCTCAACGAGCTGATTGTAACGCCTGACATGCATGCGCGCAAACACACGATGTTCGAGCGCTCGGATGCCTTCGTGGCGCTTCCCGGCGGCATCGGCACGCTGGAGGAAATTATCGAGATCATGACCTGGGCGCAGCTCGGCCGTCATGAAAAGCCGATGATCTTTGCCAACATCAACGGCTTCTGGGATCCGATGATGGAGCTCCTGCGCCACATGACGGACGAGGGCTTTATCCACACTGCTCACCGGGTGCAGCCGCTGGTGATCGACACGATAGAGGAGATTATCCCTGCGATCATGGCGCAGGCCGCCGAATTTGCCAGCGACCGCGACGGCGAGGAAGCCGTTATCTCGAAATTGTAATAAGCGGGGGCTTATCGCCCCCGACTGCCTCTCAGCATCGACCATGTGTAGAGGAAAAGCCCCGCCCAGATCAGCGGGAAAGCAATCATGCGCGCGGTGCCAAGCGGCTCCTTGAAGATGAAGACGGCGATGAGAAAGATCATCGTCGGCGCGATATACTGCATGATGCCTATCGTCGACAGCTTCAGGAGCTTGGCGCCGTTGGCATAGATCATCAACGGGACAGCTGTGATCAAACCGCAGCCGAGAAGGAGCGCCGTATCGCTCCAGCCGGTACGATAGAAATGCCCGTCTCCGGTGCCGAGCTCCAGATAGAGAACATAAAAGAAGGCCGGGATGCTGAGGATCAGCACCTCGAGAAAGAACCCCTGGTTCGGGCCGAGCGGCAGCGTCTTGCGAAATAGCGCGTAGAGGCCCCAGGTAATAGTTAGCGTCAGCGAAACCCACGGAATGCCGCCGCTATCGACGGCGAGCACGACGACGGCGAGACCCGCGAGCACAATCGCGGCGATCTGCGCCGGCCGCAGCTTTTCTTTCAGCACAACCGCGCCGAGGAAGATGCTGAAGAGCGGATTGATGAAATAGCCGAGTGCGGCATCGAGCGAATGCCCGGCGCCGATCGCCCAGACATAGGTTCCCCAGTTGACCGTGATCAGCGACGCGGTGAGCGCCGCCATCCCAAGCATACGCGGAGAGCGCAGCGCGATGCGGATATCCTGCGTGCGGCCGAGCACGATGAGCACGATGCCGGCCAGCGGCAGCGACCAGAGGATGCGATGCGCGATAACCTCGGCCGGCGAAATATGCGCGACCGCCTTCATGTAGATCGGCAGGAAGCCCCAGAGCAGATAGGCCGTAAGCGCGAAGGCGAAGCCACGCGGACTGTCCTCGTTTTTCACGAGGGGAATGCTTGCATCGGCAGACATTGGGTGTTTCCATTGGTTCTTATGATTGGCACCCGATTAGCGCAACGGCCGTGAATAGGCCAATTCATTTCATTGAAGCGATATTCGCTAACGCTGAATTATCAGGATCAGACCGTGGATGAAGCCGAGCTGAAAATCTGCCGCCGTGCTTACGCCGTTCAAATGCTGGCCAAAGCGGGTGTCGATCGCGATGATGAACTGCTGAACGCATTCGCCGCCGTGCCGCGCGAGGACTTCCTCGGGCCGCCGCCGTGGAAGATGCGCGACTGGAAGCGTTACGTCGATGTGCCCTCAAGCGATCCCGTCGTTCTCTACCAGGACGTGCTCTTCGCGCTCCAAGCCGACCGCCAGGTCAACAATGGCAGCCCGAGCCTGCATGCGGGCGCCTTGCACCGGTTGAAGCTGCGCAAGGGCGAGACCGTCTGCCACATCGGCGCCGGCAGCGGCTATTATACCGCCATCATCGCCGAAATCGTCGGCGAGACCGGCCGCGTCGTGGCCGTCGAGTTCGATGCGGAACTGGCACAACAGGCCAGACGCAATCTCGCGCGATACGCAAATGTCGAAGTCGTCCAAGGAAACGGTCTCGAATGGCCCCGCGAGCCTGCGGATGCCGTCTACGTTAATTTCGCTCTGCACCACCCCGCCGAACCGTGGATCGACAGGCTCGCGGACGGCGGGCGCCTGCTGTTTCCGCTTGGCACGCCTGCCATGGGCGCCGAAGGCCGGTTGCTCGGCGTCACGTCGCAGGCCGCCTTCTTCCTCATCGGCAGGCAAGGGGATGAGTTAGGCACGCGTTTCCTGCAGCCGGTCAATTTCGTCTGGGGCGAGGGGATTTCGGGCGACCTCTCCACCTACGCCGCGCTTGATCGCGCCTTCCACGCCGGCGGGCTCAACCGCATTCACGCGCTACGCTGGGATGCGGTCAAGACGGAGCAGGAGTGGTACTCGCAGGAGCGCTGGGGCCTCGTCATGGCCGCGCTCCATTGAGCCTTGCTATTCGGCGGCGATCTTGCCCGCCAGCTGCCGGTTCTTCATCAGCTTGTAGATGACCGAATCCATCAGTGCCTGGAACGAGGCGTCGATGATGTTCTCCGACACGCCGACCGTCCACCAGCGCACGCCGTCGCTGTCGGTGGATTCGATCAGAACCCGGGTGATCGCTTCCGTGCCGCCATTGAGGATACGCACCTTGAAGTCGGCCAGAACCAGATCGTCGATCTCGTGTTGGTACTTGCCGAAGTCCTTGCGCAGCGCAAGGTCGAGCGCGTTGACCGGGCCGTCGCCTTCAGCCACCGACATGATGGTCTGGCCATCGACGCCGAGCTTCACGACGGCCTCGGAAACGATCTTCACCTTGCCGTGTGAATCGAAGCGGCGCTCGACCATCACCCGGAAGCCCTCGACCGAGAAGAATTCGGGGATCGTGCCGAGCGTGCGGCGCGCCAGGAGCTCGAAGCTGGCATCCGCACCCTCATAGGCATAGCCGGATGCTTCGCGTTCCTTCACCAGCGAGATCAGCCGGTCGAGTTTTGGATCGTCCTTGCCCACCTCGATGCCGCGCCGCTTCAGCGCGTTGATGAAATTCGCCTTGCCGCCCTGGTCCGACACCATGACCTTGCGGAAGTTGCCGACGCTCTCAGGCGTCACATGCTCGTAGGTGCGCGGGTCCTTCAGAAGCGCCGAGGCATGGATGCCGGCCTTGGTCGCGAAGGCGGAGGCGCCCACATAGGGCATCTGGTGGTCGGGCGAGCGGTTCAGAAGTTCGTCGAAGGCATGCGACAGCCGCGTCAGATTGAGGAGACGCTCGGGGTCGATAGCGGTCATGAAGCGCGAGGCGTAGGTCTCCTTCAGCGCAAGCGTCGGGATCAGCGTCACCAGATTGGCGTTGCCGCAGCGCTCGCCGATACCGTTGAGCGTGCCCTGGATCTGCCGCACGCCGGCCTCGACGGCGGCGAGAGAATTGGCGACCGCCTGACCGGTATCATTGTGCGCATGGATGCCAAGACAGTGCCCGGGAACGCCTGACGCGATCACCGCCTCGACGATCTCACGGACCTCGGGCGGCTGCGTGCCGCCATTGGTGTCGCAGAGCACGACCCATCGCGCGCCGGCATCATAAGCTGCCCTGGCGCAGGCGAGCGCATACTGAGGGTTGGCCTTGTAGCCGTCGAAGAAGTGCTCGCAATCGACCATCGCCTCCTTGCCCGCCGCGACCACGGCCTTGACGCTCTCTGAGATGCTCTCGAGGTTCTCCTCGTTGGAACAGCCGAGCGCGACCTTGACGTGGTAGTCCCAGCTCTTGGCGACCAGACAGACCGCATCGCTCTTTGCCTGCAACAGGCTGCTGAGCCCCGGATCGTTGGAGGCCGAAACACCGGCGCGCTTGGTCATCCCGAAGGCGACGAAGGAGGCGTTGCGGGTGCGCTTCTCGTTAAAGAAAGCCGTATCCGTCGGGTTCGCACCCGGATAGCCGCCCTCGATATAGTCCAGCCCGAATTCGTCGAGCATGGTGGCGATGGCGATCTTGTCCTCGACGGAAAAATCGATGCCCGGCGTCTGCTGTCCGTCGCGCAGCGTGGTGTCGAAGAGATAGATGCGGTCTTTCATTGCTAAGCCTCCCAGGCCTCGAATGCTTTCATGTGGGGCCACCCCCCTCTGTCCTGCCGG
>NZ_DDHH01000078.1:0-34765 GCF_002338015.1 Rhizobium sp. UBA1881 | reverse complement strand
CGCTGCGGCTATTCTGCTACTAGACAGCCGCCATCTCTTGTCTCATACCAACGTGCCCTCGGGCAACGACGGTAAGGAGATCAAAGAGATGGCGCTCAAAGACGCAAAGGCCGGCACACGCAACGAGGCGGGTATCGCCAGCGTTCTCGGCATCCTGAAACAGAGCTTCGGCGAGCGCTTCCAGACCGGCCAGTCGTTTCGCGAGCAGCATGCGCACACGACCACCTACATTCCCTCGCAGCTGCCTGACGGCGTTCTCTTCGCCGAGAGCGCCGATGATGTGAAGGCGGTCGTGAAGGTCTGCGCCGAGCACAAGGTTCCTGTCATCGGCTTTGGTACCGGTTCGTCGCTGGAGGGGCAGGTCAATGCGCCGAATGGCGGCATTTCGATCGATTTCAGCCGGATGAACCGGGTGCTCGAGGTCAATATGGAAGACCTCGACTGCACCGTCGAGCCGGGCGTGACCCGCGAGGACCTCAACACCTATCTGCGCGACACCGGCCTGTTTTTCCCGATCGATCCGGGCGCCAACGCCTCGATCGGCGGCATGACGGCGACGCGGGCGTCGGGCACCAACGCGGTGCGCTACGGCACGATGAAGGACAACGTGCTTTCGGTGACCGCAGTCACCGCCAATGGCGAGGAAATCCGCACGGCGCGGCGCGCCCGCAAATCCTCCGCCGGCTATGACCTGACGCGGCTCTTCGTCGGCTCCGAGGGAACGCTCGGCATCCTGACGTCGGTGACGCTGCGGCTGCAGGGTATTCCGCAGAAGATCGGCGGCGGCGTCTGTGCGTTTCCGACGGTGCGTGCCGCCTGTGACGCGGTGATCATGACGATCCAGATGGGCGTGCCCGTCGCGCGCATCGAGCTTCTCGACGCCCTGCAGATCCGCGCCTGCAACGCCTATTCGAAGCTGAACTACGACGAGAAGCCGACGCTGTTCGTCGAGTTCCACGGCACCGACGAGACCGTTGCGCTGCAATCGGCGCAGTTCGGCGAGATCGCGGCGGAATGTGGCGGCGGCGAATTCGCCTGGACCGTCAACGCCGAGGAGCGCAGCAAGCTCTGGGAAGCCCGGCATGACGCCTATTGGGCCTCGCGGGCGCTGGCGCCGGAGATGGCGGCGCTCTCGACCGACGTCTGCGTGCCGATCTCGCGGCTGGCCGATTGCATCGGCGAGACGCAGGCCGATATCGAAGAGCATGGCTTGCTGGCGATGATCGTCGGCCATGCCGGCGACGGGAACTTTCACGTGCTACTCCTGTTCGATGACAAGACGGAGGAAGGGATCGCCGTTGCCGAGGGCTTCGTGGCGCGGCTCAACAAGCGGGCGCTTACGATGGACGGCACCTGCACTGGCGAGCACGGTATCGGCCAGGGCA
This sequence comes from Rhizobium sp. UBA1881, assembly GCF_002338015.1. NCBI lineage: Bacteria > Pseudomonadati > Pseudomonadota > Alphaproteobacteria > Hyphomicrobiales > Rhizobiaceae > Rhizobium > Rhizobium sp. UBA1881. The sequence continues at coordinate 33,380 of NZ_DDHH01000078.1, read as the reverse complement.
AGATGGCGTTTCTCGAAGAAGAGCTTGGGGGCGCGGTCGATCTGATGCGCCAGGTCAAGCACGCGCTCGACCCGGATAACATCTTCAATCCGGGCAAGATTTTCCATTCTGCCTGAAAATCAACACTCTGTTTTGATCTTGGCTTGCTTGCGGCATGAATGCCGATAGGGATTGAGAACAGCGTAGCGAATCGGAGCGCCGCCGGTAAAGCGCGGGCGTAACAAGGAATTGCGCGGTTTGTTGCCTGAAAGCGGCTTCACACGCTTCGGGTTGATGATCTAGGGTCAAAACTCGATCGGGTTTCCTGATCGAGTTTGGCCTTGTGTCCGCGGTGTAGCCCGAATGGAGAATGATTGACTTGGTAGGCCGGTTTCTCGTCGTACTGGGTGGTGTGGTTGTCGTGGCGCTGTTCGTGGCGCTGTTCGCGCCTATGTTCATCGATTGGACCGGCTTCCGTCAGAATTTCGAGGATCAGGCCAGCCGTATCATCGGCAAGAAGGTCGTGGTTCACGGCGCGGTCGATGCGCGCCTTTTACCGTTCCCGTCTGTGACGATGCATGACGTGCGCGTTGGCCAGGAGCAGGACGGCTCGCCGATCGTGCAGGTCGAGCAGTTTTCCATGGATGCGGAACTGGCGCCGTTCCTCTCGGGCGAGGCGCTGATCTTCGACATGCGCGTGGTCAATCCCAAGGTCAAGCTGCGGCTCTTGAAGGACGGCACGCTCGACTGGACGCGCGGCAGCCAGCCCGAAATTCCCGCCAAGACGGTGGTTCTTGAGAACGTGCATGTCAGCGGCGGCGATGTTCAGTTCATCGACGACCAATCGGGCCGCACACGCCTCGTGACCGGGATCAACGCCGAGATGTCGGCGAAATCGCTGGCCGGGCCGTGGCGGATCGAGGGCGATGCGGCGCTCGACGGCGAGCACGGCAATTTCCTGATCTCCAGCAACCAGCTCGACGAAAACGGCGTTCTCAGGATGCGCACCCGGCTGCAGCCGGACAAGCATCCCGTCTCGGTCGATCTCGATGGCGAGCTGAAGCTCGTGGACCGCAAGCCCAATTACCAGGGCACGATGTCGGCGCAGATCGAGCGCACGGGCACGAACCAGGCCAAGGGCACCGACAAGACCCAGCCACCAAGGCTGAAGGGCAAGTTCGAGCTTACCAACGAGAGCATCCGCATCCCCGAATACCGCCTCGAGATCGGCGCGGTTGAAGACCCCTATGTGGTGACCGGCGAGGCGACGCTCGATACCGGCGTGAAGCCGCAGTTCCTGCTCACGGCCGATGGCCAGCAGATCGACGTCAATCGCATCGGCAACCAGGGCTCCGGCGGAAAGACCTCGCGCGATCCGAGCCTTTCCGCCAAGCAACGGCTGAATGCGCTGATCCAGATCGTCTCGCAGATCCCGGTGCCGCAGGTGCCCGGCAAGGCGAGTGTCAGGCTGCCGGCGATCGTGGCCGGCGATACCACCATTCGCGACGTGCAGCTCGATCTGGAGCCGGCCGGCAGCGGCTGGACGATCGACCATGCCTTCGGCACGCTGCCGGGGCGCACGCTGGTCGAAGGCAATGGTCAGCTGACGCTGCAAGGCCAGCCTTCCTTCAAGGGCGCCATCACCGTCGCCTCCAAGCAGCCGACCGGCCTTGCCTCGTGGCTCTCGGGTGATGTCGATCCGGCGATACGGTCGCTGCAGCAGGCCGGTTTTTCGGCGAATGTGAACCTCACGCATGAGCGGCAGACGTTCGACGATCTCGAGATCGCGGTTGGTCCCGCGACGCTGAAGGGCAGGCTCGACCGCCAGGCGGTGCCGAACCAGGCGCCGACGCTTGATGTCGCGCTTGCCGGCGATGCGCTCGATCTCGATGCACTCCGAGCGCTGACGGGTCTGTTCACCGGGCAGGATGCGGGCAATAACGTCCTCGACCATAAGATCAAGGCGCAGCTCAAGGCCGACAAGTTCACGGCGTTCGGTGTCGAGGCCGGCGATGTCGAGACGAGCTTCACGATCGCCGACGGGGCGCTCGGCGTGGACAAGCTTTCGGTGAAGAACCTGGCGGGCGCCGAGTTCACGGCGACCGGACGCGCCGAGGGATCGTTGCTCGACTACAAGGGTTCGGGCGAAATCACCTTCAAGGCGGCCGATCCCGGTCCGTTCTTCACGATGCTGAAGCAGAAACTGCCGCAGCACCCCGTCATGGACCGGCTGGTGCGCAATGCGGCCTGGTACACGAATACGGCGCTGCGTGGTGCGGTGACGCTCGGTAGTGATCAGGACAACGGGCTCTCGGTGACGCTGGCCGGTGTCGCCAATGGCAGCCGCGTGAACCTCGATTACCGCATGTCCGACCTTCTGGCGCTGACCGGCAAGGGCACGACGAGCCTCGAGGCGACGCTCGAGAACAATGTGACATCCGTGCTGTTTGGCCAAGCGGGACTTGATCCCTTGCCCGTCGATGCGGATGCCAACGGCCGCATGACGCTGAAGGTGCAGGCGGAGGGGACCGATCCCGCCGACGCCAATCTGACATTTGCCACGGACCGCACCTCGTTTACCGCCGCCGGCAAGGTCGATATCCGGCCGCAGAGCTTCATGAACGGGCAGCTGGCGCTGTCGCTGGAGAGCGCCGATCTCGACCCCTATCTGGTCATGAACGGTATCGGCGTGCCGCAGATGGGGACCGGCCTGCCGTTCAAGCTGACGACGACGGCGGCGATCGATGGCGACAAGGTCGCTTTCGGCAACATTGCCGGCCATGCGGCGGACAACGAGTTCACCGGCGCCATGACGCTGGATCGCAAGGCCGAGCGGACGACGGCCTCGGGCGATCTGGCCCTGACGAAGGCCGATGCCACCTGGCTTGGCGAAGCGGTCTACGGGCCGATGACCGATCCCGCGAACGGCAATCTGCTCGCGGCACCGCTCGGCATTCCCGTGTTCAAGGACATGGATGTCAACCTGAAGCTTAACGCCAAGCAGTTCTGGCTCGGCTGGTCGAACCCGATCACCGACTTCACCTCCAACGTTGCCTACAAGGGCGACGAACTGCAGCTGAACGACATGAAGGGGAACTGGGACGGCGGCACTGTTGATGCCAATGTGAAGTTCACCAATGCCGATGGAACCGGCTTCCTGCAGACCAAGCTTGCGCTTGCCGATGCCGATCTCGGCGGCGTGGTTTGGCAGCGGGACGGCGGTTCGCCTGTGGCCAGCGGCAAGTTCGGGCTGGCGTTGTCGATGGAAGCATCGGGCAAGTCGATGAAGGATATCGCAAGCTCGCTCAATGGATCCGGCGAGATGAAGCTGGGCGATACCAGTGTGCGTGGGCTCAATCTCGGCATGCTGGCGCCGCTTCTGTCGGCGACCGACCCAATGCAAGACCAGCTGAATGCTGGCAAGGTTCACCCGATCGTCGAGACGCTGCTTAACAACGGCGAGGCGAAGCTGCCGGCAACGGCGGTGCCGTTCAACGTCACGGATGGGGTGCTGAGGGTTCAGAACGTGACTGTCGCCACCGATCAGGCGACGCTCACAGGCAATGCGCAGATCGACCTGCCGCAGGAGCGGATCAACGCGTCGCTCGACATCAACCTTAATCCGATGGGCGAGGCGCTGACCGGCGCGGATCCTTCGATCCGGCTCGACTTCTCCGGTGTTCTCGGGTCGCCGGGCCGGGTGATGGATGTCACCGATATCACCGGCTACCTCTCTCTGCGCGCCTTCGAGCGCGAGCGTCGGCGGGTCGAGAAGTTGCAGTCTAACGTTCTCGAACAGCAGCGTCTGCGCCGCGAGGTGTCGCTCGCCAAGTTCAACGATCAGGAGCGCGAGAAGGCCGCCGCCATCGAGGCGCAGCGCAAGGCGGAAGAGGAGCGGCTGAGGCTGCTCGCGACACAGCAGGCCGAGCGCGACCAGGCGGCAGCAGCCGCCAAGGCCGAAGCTGAAGCCAAGGCGCAGGCGGAAGCCGCCGCGAAGGCCAAGGCGGAAGCGGATGCCAAGGCCGCGGCCGAGGCTGCGCGCCGGGCGCAGGAGCAACTGATCACGCCGCCGCAGAACTCGCTGAACTTCAATACGGTGCCGGGTTTGCCGGGCGTGCAGGTTCCGCAATAACGTTCTTGCGCGGCCGGTGTCGGCTGTCGGCGACGTCTCAGCGCTTGCGGGCGCGGGCGACGATGTCGTTGACGAAGGCGGCCTTGGCGGCGGTGTAGCCGTCGCCGTCATATTCGAACTCTTCCGCCAACTTGAGCTTCAGCGCCTGATAGTCGGCGGCGGCTTGCGGGTGGGTTGTCAGATAATCGCGAAACTGGATGCGCCGGTAGTGCGTGTCGTGGCCCTCGGGGCATAGATAGATCCGTTGCCGGGGTGTTGCGGTGCGCTTCATGAAGGCGAAGATGTCGGCGTCGTAGCGGTTGCCGCGCGGCTCGTAACCGGCGGCTTCCATCAGCGGGCAGGCGTCGATGACGTCGGCTGGAGTGGGCATTATCACATCGATATCGATCAGCGGCTTGGCGACCATCCCCGGGATGGAGGTGCTGCCGATGTGGTGGATATCGAGCACGCGATTGCCCAGCAGGGTTTTCAAGGCGGCGGCGATTTCGCGGAAGTGCGCCGGCCATGCCGCGTCATACGCGACGATCTCAACGCGCTCCGGCATCCGCCGCATCCCTGTTGTCGTGCTGGTTGTCCTGTGGCGCGGCGCCCGTCGATTTCAACCAGGCAAGCACGTGCAGGCGAAGCGCCGAAGACAGGTTGCTGTCGGCGTCCCTGTTGTCGTCGATTTCGGAGATCAGGCCGGCGAGCGGGATGGCGCGGGCGGTGGCGATGGCGGTGAGCTCGGTCCAGAACTCGTCTTCCAGCGACAGGCTGGTACGGTGGCCGTGCAGCGTGATCGAGTGCTTGCGGATCATTGCGCGTCGTGTTCGGAAAATGATTCCGCAAACGCATACAAGGGATTGATCGCGGAGTCTTTTTCGCGGTCGCGTGCGGTCATTCGGCGTCGTCGTTCTTGTCGATGCGGCCCTGGTCGTGCGCGCGCTCGGCCTTGTCGTTCAATGCCTTGGTGAGCTGCTTTTCCTGTTTGGTGCGGCCGAAGGAGATCCGGTTCTGCTCGGCCTGCTTCTCCTTGTCGGAGCGGGCCTGCTTCTTCTTGAACTGGCGGAGATTGACGATTTCGGCGCTCACGGGACACCTACAACATAAGAACAGGCGATATGAAAAAGGGAAGCGATTGCTTCCCTTTGGTTCTTACTGCTTCTTGCGGAAGGCGTCGAGAGAGACGACCGATCCGGCTTTCTTTTCGTCGCCGTCGGCGGGCTTTGCCGCCGCATCCTCGGTCTTTTCCGCCTTCTCGGGGGCGACCGGGTAGGCGGTGATCTCGGCTTCCGGCAGTTCGTCGCTGTCGGCCAGCGGCACGTCGAACTCGAGTTCGAAATTGACCGACGGATCGTAGAAGCCGCGGATGGCGTTGAAGGGGATGAAGAGCTTTTCGGGAACGTCGGAGAAGGAGAGGCCGATCTCGAAGCTCGATTCGGTGACCTTCATTTCCCAGAACTGGTGCTGGATGACGATGGTCATCTGCTCGGGATATTTGGACTTCAGGGCCTGCGAGATGCGAACGCCGGGAGCGCCGGTCAGAAAGGTGATGAAAAAGTGATGCTCGCCCGGCAGGCGGCCGGTTGCCGCAACTTCCGACAATACCTTGCGGATGACGCCGCGAAGCGCGTCCTGTGCCAGAATGTCGTACCGGATATGATCCTGCCCCATGCTTTCCCTGTCTTTCTTTCGTCCGTACGTCTGTTCCAAGCCTATATGCCATGCTCAAGCGGCTTGGAAAAGCCCGCAGCCGAGTCATGCTTTCGCAAATCATACATGATTTGAGCTTGGGGGAGAAGGTGAAGGCTTCTGTTGCCAGGTGCCTTCGGACCCCGCCTTAAGGTGCGAACCTTCAGGACTTAATTTGAAGTGTCACACCGCGATTAAGCAGCGAGACGAGCTTCCGCATAGTTGTCGTTTGCAACTACAATTTTAGCCCGATAACGGCGGTACAATGCCGAGCAAAAAGACGATCTTTACACCCTTGTCGATCCTGTTTCGCCCCCATCAAAAGCCGGCCATCTCTTTGTAAGGCCGCCGGTTTTTGGTGGAGGCGCCGGGTACCGCCCCCGGGTCCAATAGGCTTATTACACCGCTCATTTATCGCCATAGCCAATCCGAGGACTGGCAAGGCTGATATAGTGTTTTCCTGAGCGCATGGGAAGAGCCATCGTCACAAAAGCATCGTGGTCCTTCAAGGAATCACCGGGAAAAACACGGGGGCGTGATTGGTTTTGCCGGTCGATGGGCTTAAATATGGGAAAAATGGAATCGGCGGCGGGCGATGAAGCAATATCTCGATCTCTTGAACCACGTGATGGAAACCGGAACCGACCGCGGCGACCGGACCGGAACCGGCACGCGTTCTGTGTTCGGCTACCAGATGCGCTTCGATCTGCAGGAGGGCTTTCCCGTCCTCACGACCAAGAAGCTACACCTGCGCTCGATCATCCATGAACTCCTGTGGTTCCTGAAGGGCGATACCAATATCGCCTATCTCAAGGAGCATGGTGTCTCGATCTGGGACGAATGGGCCGACGAGAATGGCGATCTCGGCCCTGTCTATGGCGCGCAGTGGCGTTCCTGGCCGGCGCCCGATGGCGGGCATATCGACCAGATCGCCAATCTGGTGTCCGGCCTGATCAAGAACCCGAACTCGCGCCGCCATATCGTCTCGGCGTGGAATCCCGCCGAAGTCGACAACATGGCGCTGCCGCCGTGCCACTGCCTGTTCCAGTTCTATGTGGCCGACGGCAAGCTGTCGTGCCAACTCTATCAGCGTTCGGCGGACGTGTTTTTGGGCGTGCCATTCAATATCGCCTCCTACGCGCTGCTGACGATGATGATCGCGCAGGTGACCGGGCTGAAGCTTGGCGACTTCGTGCATACGCTCGGCGACACGCATATCTATCATAACCACTTCGAGCAGGCGAAGCTGCAGCTGACGCGCAAGCCGAAGCCGATGCCGTTCATGCGCATCAATCCCGAGGTGAAGGACATTTTCGGCTTCACCTACGAGGATTTCGAGCTGGTCGGCTACGAGGCCGATGCCAGCATCAAGGCGCCGATCGCGGTCTGATTAAGGGGTCTCATGTCCGATATCCGCAAGACGATCGTGGTCGCCGCTGCGCGCAACGGCATCATCGGCCGTGACGGCGACATGCCGTGGCGGCTCTCCACCGATCTGAAGCGGTTCAAGGCGCTGACAACAGGCAAACCCGTGATCATGGGGCGCAAGACCTATGATTCGATCGGCCGCCCGCTGCCGGGACGGCCGAACGTGGTGATCTCTCGATCCACGGTCATTGAACATCCTGACGTCAGCACCGTTGGCTCGCTCGACGAGGCTGTCGCCCTGGCCGAGAGGCTGGCGATGGAAGCCGGCGTGGACGAAATCTGCATTATCGGCGGCGGGCAAATCTACGGCCAGGCGATGGATATCGCCGATCGTCTCTGCGTGACGCATGTGGAGACCGATGTGGACGGCGATACGTCGTTTCCCGCGATCGATCCCGCCATATGGCGTGCCGGCGAGACCCTTGACGTGCCAGCGGGCGAGAAGGACAGCTACGCCACCCGCTACGTCGTTTATGACAGGCGCTGAGCGGCGAAAAGAAACTATTTTCCAATAAACATTGCCAAGTTCCTCATGCTGCGTTGAAAGCCGATGCAGCGATACCTATAACGGTTTCGAGCGCGAATATCCGTCGCCCCCGTGGGTTAAGCGATCGCAGAGTGTAACGAACAACGAGGTTTTGATGCCCTGGAGCAATCAGAATGGCGGCGGCGGCCCTTGGGGCGGCGGCGGCGGTGGAGGAAATAATCAGGGACCATGGGGGCAGGGGCCGAACCGTCCACGCGGCGGTGGTGGCGGCGGAAAGGGCGGACCGCCCGATCTGGAAGACATGATCCGCCGTGGTCAGGACCGGCTGCGCGGCGTCGTGCCCGGCGGGTTCAACACAGGCGTTCTCTTGATCGTCGCGGCTGTCATCGTGGCTTTCTGGCTTTTCCAGTGCATTTACATCGTCCAGCCGGACGAGCGTGGTGTGGAACTGCGTTTCGGTAATCCGAAGCAGGAAGTGGCCGCACCCGGCCTGCATTTCCACCTGTGGCCGATGGAAACGGTCGAAATCGTCAAGGTCACGGTCCAGCAGCAGAATATCGGCGCGACGTCGTCTTCTTCGTCGAACGGCCTGATGCTGTCGGGTGACCAGAACATCCTCAACGTCCAGTTCTCGGTGTTCTTCACCGTGACGGATCCGAAGGCCTATCTCTTCAACGTCGAGAACCCGGCCGAAACGCTGCAGCAGGTCGCCGAAAGCGCCATGCGCGAAGTCGTCGGCCGTCGTCCTGCGCAGGACGCGTTCCGCGACAATCGTCAGCCGATCGAAACTGAAGTGGCCGCCATCGTGCAGGGCACCATGGATCGCTACAAGAGCGGTATCTCGATCAACGCGATCACCATCCAGGACGTCGCGCCGCCGCGTGAAGTCGCCGATGCCTTCGAAGAAGTGCAGCGTGCCGACCAGGACAAGCAGCGTCTCGTCGAGGAAGCGAACCAGTATGCCAACCAGAAGCTCGGTCAGGCCCGCGGTGACGCGGCGCAGATCCGCGAAGCGGCTGCCGCATACAAGGATCGCGTCGTGAAGGAAGCGGAAGGTGAGGCGCAGCGCTTCACGTCCGTCAATGACGAATACACGAAGGCTCCCGAAGTGACCCGCAAGCGTTTGTTCCTGGAAACCATGGAACAGGTGCTGAAGAACTCCAAAAAGGTCATCATCGACGAGAAGCAGGGGGTCGTGCCCTATCTGCCGCTCAACGAAATCGGCAAACCGGCGCAGCAGGGAGGTTGATCCATGACGTCGAATAAACTTCCCATCTTTCTCGTCGTCTTCGCCGTGGTGCTCATGGTGCTCTACTCGTCGATCTTCGTGGTCAACGCGCGTGAGCAGGCGATCGTCGTTCGCTTCGGTCAGATCCAGTCGGTGAAGACCGAGCCCGGCATCTACTTCAAGCTGCCGTTCACCTTCATGGATGCCGATCGCGTCCAGATCGTCGAAAAGCAGGCGCTTCGCTTCGATCTCGACAACATCCGCGTGCAGGTTCGCGGCGGCGCGACATTCGATGTCGACGCCTTCGTGATCTATGACATCCGCGACGTTCGCCGCTTCCGCGAAACGGTATCGGGCGACCGCGAATCCGCCGAGGCACGTCTTCGCACGCAGCTCGATTCGTCTCTGCGCCGCGTCTACGGTCTGCGTGATTTCGATGCCGCTCTTTCCGAAGAGCGCGTGGCGATGATGCTCGAAGTGCGTGACGATCTGCACAAGGATGCCGAGGCGCTTGGCCTCAACATCCAGGACGTTCGCATTCGCCGTACGGATCTGACGCGCGAAGTCGCGCCGAAGACCTATGACCGCATGCGCGCCGAACGTCTTGCCGAAGCCGAACTCCTGCGTGCGCAGGGTGGCGAAGAAGGTCAGCGTCGCCGCGCCATCGCCGACAGACAGGTTGTCGAAATCACCGCCGAAGCGCAGCGTGATTCCGAAATCCTGCGCGGTGAAGGCGAAGCGGAACGCAGCAGGCTCTTCGCCGACGCGTTCAACAAGAACCCCGCGTTCTTCGAGTTCTACCGCTCGATGGCGGCCTACACCACGGCCATGTCCTCGCAGGACACGACGCTGGTGCTTTCGCCGGACACGGATTTCTTCCGCTACTTCAACAGCGCGACCGGCCAGCCCGGCCAGGTTCCGTCGGCGGCGCCAAGCCTGCCTGCGGTTCCGGCAGCACCGGCGAACTGATCGCCATCATCTGAAGTTCCATCGGGGCCGGCATCTTGCCGGCCCCTTTATTTTATGGGGATTTTGCCACCGCTGCGGGGCTTCGCGGGCGGCCCACGCAGATTGCACGGGATTTCGCGAAAAGGTGATTTCACCCTCCATCATTACGCCTTATGCTCATGGTCAGAGTGCGTTTTTGACACACATGAGGATGCTTGATGGCCCCCACGATCCGCCCGACCTTCAGACGATCGCTCGCGCTTCTGGCCGGGGCAGCAATGCTGGCTAATGTCGGCTTTGCCGGGGTTGTTCATGCACAGGCCACACCGCCGACCAATGGTCCGGCGTCGGTTGCCGATCTCGCCGAAGGACTGCTTGACGCGGTCGTCAACATCTCGACATCGCAGAACGTCAAGGACGACGAGGGGGCCGGTCCGGCACCGCGCGCTCCCGACGGATCGCCGTTCCAGGAGTTCTTCAATGACTTCTTCAACAAGCAGAAGGGCAAGCCCGGCGGCAACCACAATGTCAGCTCGCTCGGCTCCGGCTTCGTCATCGATCCGCAGGGCTTCATCGTCACCAACAACCACGTCATCGAAGGCGCCGACGATATCGAGGTGAATTTTGCCGACGGCAGCAAGCTCAAGGCCAAGCTGATCGGCACCGACACCAAGACAGACCTCTCGGTCCTGAAGGTCGAGCCGAAGGCGCCACTCAAGTTCGTCAAGTTCGGCGATTCCAGCGGCATGCGCATCGGCGACTGGGTGATGGCGATCGGGAACCCGTTCGGCTTTGGCGGTTCGGTCACCGTCGGCATCATCTCGGGACGCGGACGCAACATCAACGCCGGCCCGTACGACAACTTCATCCAGACGGATGCGGCGATCAACAAGGGCAATTCCGGCGGCCCGCTCTTCAACATGAAGGGTGAGGTTATCGGCATCAACACGGCGATCATCTCGCCGAGCGGCGGTTCGATCGGCATCGGCTTCTCGGTGCCTTCGGAGTTGGCCGCCGGTGTCGTGCAGCAGCTGCGCGAATTCGGCGAGACGCGTCGCGGCTGGCTCGGCGTGCGCATCCAGCCTGTGACCGACGACGTGGCGGACAGCCTGGGTCTCTCGAGCGCGAGAGGAGCTCTGGTTGCTGGTGTCATCAAGGGCGGCCCTGTCGACGACGGCTCGGTCAAGGCCGGCGACGTCATCCTGAAATTCGACGGCAAGGCCGTCAACGAGATGCGCGACCTGCCGCGCGTGGTGGCGGAAAGCCCCGTCGGCAAGGCGGTCGATGTCGTGGTGCTGCGCGATGGCAAGGAGCAGACCGTCAAGGTCACGCTCGGTCGTCTCGAAGACAGCGACCAGGCGGCGGCGGACAGTTCCGACAGCAACGGTGGCGTGATCAACCCGGATCCGCAGGAAAACCAGGACATGGATGAGCCTGACAGTGATCAGGCCCAGCCTATGCCCGACGGCAAGGGCAAGCCCGCGCAGCCGGCGCCTGAGGTCGGTGATGCGAAGGATGTGCTCGGCCTGTCGCTATCGGCGCTCAATGCGGATAATCGCAAGAGCTTCGGCATCGCCGAGAGCGTCGATGGCGTTCTCGTCTCCGAGGTCAAGCCGGGCTCGCTTGCGGCCGAAAAGGGCCTGAAGGCCGGCGATGTGATCGTCGAAGTGGCGCAGGAATTCATGCGCTCACCAGATACCGTCGTCGCCAAGGTGCAGTCGCTGAAGCAGGAAGGTCGGCGCAACGCGCAGATGATGATCGCCTCGGCAAACGGCGACCTGCGGTTTGTTGCCGTGCCGATGGAGTAGGGCTGCGTCAGCCGCTGCGCTTAAGTTGCTCGGCGATGTAGCGGCGCAAGGCGTTGCTATTTCGGTCTGGTAGCCGCGGATCGCTGGGCAAAGCGATAATGCTTGCCTCTTCGGGCCAGCGCCCAACGCTCGTCGGTGATCTCGGGAATGTCTCGGGTATCGATTGACGTGTCGGCAAGCGCGTCCAATGCGTCGAGTTCCGCCTGCTGCAATTCAGTGAGCGATCGGTTGCTTGTGGTGTTCGATGTCATAAGGTTTCGCCTTCACGGCGCGAACAGAGCGGACATCTTTTCCGCAATAGATCTTATCTTACAACAAAGCACTTCGGCGCCACAACCCGCGACCGCTTGGTTGACCGGGCCGTGGACCTTGGTAGTCTTCACGCCGTCACGAAATCCGTCTTGCGGTAGCCCTGGATGTAGAGGAGGGCACTGAGGTCGGCGTGGTTGATCTGGATTTTCGCTTCGGCGGCGACGGCGGGTTTGGCGTGGAGGGCGACGCCGGCGCCGGCGAGGTGCAGCATGCCGAGATCGTTGGCGCCGTCGCCGACGGCCATCGCCTCTTCAGGGGAGATGCCGAGTTCCTTCGAGATATCCTCGAGCGCATCGACCTTCGCCTGCTTGCCGAGGATCGGTTCGGCGACGAAGCCGGTGAGGTGGCCGTTTTCCTCAAGCAGGATGTTGGCGCGATTTTCGTCGAAGCCGAGGGTGGCGGCGATGCGGCTGGTGAAGACGGTGAAGCCGCCGGAGACGAGGGCCGTGTAATAGCCCTTCGCCTTCATCGTCGCGATCAGTTCCATGCCGCCAGGCGTCAGCGTGATGCGCTTGGCGATCACTTCGTCGACAACCGAGATCGGCAGGCCCTTCAAGAGCGCCACGCGTTCGCGCAAAGCGGGTTCGAAAGCGATTTCGCCGTTCATGGCGCGGGCGGTGATCGCGGCCACCTTGTCCTTGAGGCCGACTTCGGCGGCCAGTTCGTCGATGCATTCCTGGCCGATCATGGTCGAATCCATGTCGGCGATCAAAAGCTTCTTGCGGCGCGTGTCCTGATCCTGGATGACGAGATCGATCGGGGTGCTGCCGATCACTGCCGTTATCGCGGCGTGGGCCGCCGTCGCGTCGGTGCCGTCGCGCAGCGCGATATCGCAGGCTACTCCGTCGGCCAGCCAGTAGAGACCGGATGCCTTGGCGGCGTCCGCGGCCTTCTCGGCGATGGCGGCTGTCAGAACAGGATTTGACGGATTGGCAACAAGCGTGGCAACGAGAGCCATGATGGAAAACCTTCTGAACGCAATGGACGCGATCCTGATAACCGGGCCGACGGCCAGCGGCAAGTCCGCGCTGGCCGTCGAACTTGCTAAACGTCACGATGGTGTGGTGATCAATGCCGACAGTATGCAGGTCTATGACACGCTGCGAGTGCTGACGGCGCGTCCCTCGGACGAGGATATGCAGGGCGTGCCGCATTATCTCTACGGCCACGTGTCTGCCGCGACCGCCTATTCGACCGGCGCCTGGCTGCGCGATGTGACGGCACTTCTGCCGCAACTGCGGGCGGACGGTCGTCTGCCTGTTTTCGTCGGCGGGACGGGGTTGTATTTCAAGGCGCTGACTGGTGGCCTCTCCGACATGCCTTCGATCCCCGAGGAAGTCCGCACGCGGCTACGGGCGCGGCTGATCGAGGAAGGTGGCGCGGTGCTTCATGCGGAGCTTGCGGCGCGCGACGGCGATGTGGCGGCGGCGCTCAATCCGCAGGATGGTCAGCGGATCGTTCGGGCGCTTGAGGTGCTGGAGGCGACGGGACGGTCGATTGCCAAGCTGCAGGGGCAGTCCGGCCCTGTTGTGGTCGATCCGGACAGGGCGCAGAAGATCGTGGTGCTGCCGGAGCGCGCCGTGCTGCACGACCGCATCAACCGGCGTTTCGGGCTCATGCTGGCTGAGGGCGCGGCGGACGAGGTGAGGGCGCTCCTGGCGCTGTCGCCGGCGCCCGAGATGCCCGTGATGAAGGCCATCGGCGTTTCGCAGATCGCAGCGATGCTCGACGGCGCGATGTCACGCGAGGATGTGCTCGAAAAGGGAGCGGCTGCGACGCGGCAATATGCCAAGCGGCAGATGACGTGGTTTCGCAACCAGATGGACGAGAGCTGGGAGCGGCTTGCACCTTGATGGAATGAGCGCAAGTCTCGCGCCAGGGTTGCTATCTAAGCAGTCATGAGGATCAAGCTGGGGACCTCATGAACAACTTTCTCTTCAAGGCGCTTGCGTCGATCAATGCGATTCTCGCGGTCATCATTCTTGCCGGCTCGACAATTTCCGCCGGTGCGGCGGCCGCGGCTCAGGGCGGGCCGGGAATGTTCGTTATCGGTGCGCTGTTCGGTGCGATCGGCGGGATCGTTGCGGCATCGCTGGTCTGCGGAACGATTGCCTTTCTGACGCTGGTCGAGCGGCATCTCAGCGTGCTTGCCGCTGCAGCCAAATCGGGCAACGCGTAAGACCTTAATCCTTGTCGTAAAGGCTGCTCAGCGGCTTCTTCAGGATGCTCTCGCGCAGTGACACGCCTGGTTCGCGACGAATGCTTGTCGGCTGCGCTTGTGGGTCGGCGGGACGCGGGGCCGGATTTTGTTCGCCGCGCATTTCGCGTCTCAGCGCTTCCAGGCGGCTGTCGATCGAGGTGTCGGCGGCGACGCCGAAGGATTCGCGTGACGATCTCGGCGGTGCTGCCGGTTCGCGGGAGATCGGGGCTGACGGCAGCATGTCGCGGCGGTAGGGTTCGATCGGGGCGAGCGGCGGGGTGATCGGGATCGGCGCCGGGATGATCGGCGGATAGACGTCGGCCGCGAAGACCTTGTCGTAGTCCGCGTCCTCTTCTTCCCCGAGGTCGAGGCCGGCGTTCTTGACGCTTTGCTGGAAGGCGGAGATGTCGGGGCCGCTCACCGCGCGCATGCGGGTGACGATCTTGCGCAGGTCGACGTTATCGGGATCTTCCTCGGTGAACTTCGGCGTGGCGCCATTAGCCTTCGGCAGCAGGTCCTCGCTGACGCGGGAGAAGCGCATGCGCATCGGCACGCTGATCGCCTCACCGAAGGCGATGGCTTCGCCGTTGCCGATCGACGAGATGAAGCTTGTCGTCGAGATCGAGGAATTCGGGATGGCGGAGCGGATGATTTCCTGGTCGCGGTCGTTGGCAAGGCGCATGGCAAAGAGCGTCGAGCACTGCGACAGGATGGTCTGGTCGAGTTCGCCCGGGCGCTGCGTGATGATGCCGAGCGAGACGCCGTATTTGCGGCCTTCCTTGGCGATGCGGGCGATCGCCTGGCGCGTCGGGAAGAAGCCGAGCGTGGGGTCCGACGGAATGTAGCGGTGCGCTTCTTCGCAGACGACGAGCATATGGATGGCGCCATCGCTCCACAGCGCGATTTCGAACGCCATGCGGCACAGCACCGAGGCCACGGAATTCACGACCTCGGAGGGGATGCCGGAGAGCTGGAAGGTGCAGATCGGCTTGTTGTCGCCGGGCACGCGGAAGATCTCGGCCACCGTCTCCATGATCGTATCTGAGATCGTGTTGTTGGAGAACATGAAGTGGTAGCGCGGGTCGTTGATCGCGGCGATGATGCGCATCTTCAGCGACCGCAGGAACGGCTTTTCACCACGACCTTCCAGGCGACCGATGCGCTCGTCGATCAGCGCCAGGAGATCAGCCATGCGGTAGGGGACCGGGGTGTCGGCGGTGATCGAGCTTTTTTCGGTGGTGCGGCGAACCAGCGAATTGTCGCTGCCGCGGAAGGCGCGCTTGGCTTCCGGCAGGATGTCGCGGAGCATGTCGAGTTCTTCCGGCACCGGTGTCCGGCCGCGGAAGACCACTTCGGCGAATTCTTCCAGGCGCATCAGCCAGAAGGGCAGGTCGAGCGTATCTGTATCGACGACGACGGAGTGCTTGGGGAAGGCGGCGGCGAATTCGTTGTGCGGGTCGAGGATCAGGACGCGCAGCTTCGGGTCGGCCTCGATCGCCTTGTGAAGCAGCAGCGACACGGCAGTCGACTTGCCGACGCCGGTGGAGCCGACGATGGCGAAGTGTTTCGAGAGCATGGAGGGGACGTGGATCGACGCATCGATGCTGTCGTCCTGCGTCAGCTTGCCGATGACGGCGGTGGTTCCCGTTCCTGCGTCATAGATGCGCATCAGGTCGGCGGAGCGGATGCGGTGCGCGACGGCGCCGAGATAGGGGTAGCGCGAGATGCCGGTCGAGAATTGCTCCGTGCCGTCCTCGTCGACGCGGACTTCTCCAAGCAGCTCGGTCTCGATCTTGAAATAGTTGTCCTCGCCTTCGCCCCAGGCATGCGTGCCCGTGTTCATGGAATAGACGAGCGCCACGACGCGGTTGCGGCCGACGGTGATCGAGATCAGGCGGCCGACTGACCAGAGTTCGGTGAGGTCTGTGCCGCCTGCTTCGGCGACCGCTGCGATGGTGGCGCGAGACCCGCTGCACGCGACAACGCGGCCGAGGAAACGGTTTCCCGGCGCTAGTACATCGCGGCGGTCATGCTCGCCTGCGCTGCCTGACGTCTGCAAGTCGTTGTTCTGCAAAGGGCTACTCCCTGAGATTGCAGGGCAGGATAAAAGGGAACGTTTAATAAACCCTTTGCCGCAAGGGCTTCTGCGGCCATGTTTATTACCGACAACGCATGCTCGGCTTTTTATTGCTTTAAGCGTTGACGCTGCGAAATTTTCTGTCTATCACTTCCGGCCATGAAGATAGCAGCAATTCTTATTGTGGTGGGACAGCGCATGGGCAGGATGGTGTAACCATCCGGCGATAGCCACCCATGCGCTAGACAACAGGCTCCCCAAGGGGCCTTTTTTTATGCCTGAAATTCAGGCTCGCCGCCAAGACCTTCAAATCCCAGCAGTCAAAATGGAACAAAAACATGACGGGCACGGACAATCAGACGGACGAAAATCGGATGACAGGCGCGGAAATCGTTATCCGCGCGCTCAAGGACAATGGTGTCGAACACCTGTTCGGCTATCCCGGCGGCGCCGTGCTTCCGATCTATGACGAGATCTTCCAGCAGGACGACATCAAGCACATCCTCGTTCGCCACGAGCAGGGCGCCGGCCACGCGGCCGAAGGCTATGCCCGCTCCACCGGCAAGGTCGGCGTCATGCTCGTCACGTCAGGTCCAGGCGCCACCAATGCGGTCACCCCGCTGCAGGACGCGCTGATGGATTCGATCCCGCTCGTCTGCCTCTCCGGCCAAGTTCCGACTTCGCTGATCGGCTCCGACGCGTTCCAGGAAGCCGATACCGTCGGCATCACGCGCCCCTGCACCAAGCACAACTGGCTGGTCAAGGACGTCAACGATCTGGCGGCGATCATTCATGAGGCCTTCCGCATCGCGCAGTCGGGCCGTCCGGGTCCCGTTCTGGTCGATATTCCGAAGGACGTCCAGTTCGCCACCGGCACCTACACGCCGCCGGCCGCCCACGCGATCCAGAAGAGCTACCAGCCGAAGGTTCAGGGCGATCTCAATCAGATCCAGGCTGCTATCGAGCTGATGTCTAAGGCGCGTCGTCCGATCATCTATTCCGGCGGCGGCGTCATCAACTCCGGGCCCGAGGCTTCCAAGCTGCTGCGCGAGCTGGTCGAGCTCACCGATTTCCCGATCACCTCGACGCTGATGGGTCTCGGCGCCTATCCGGCATCCGGCAAGAACTGGCTGAAGATGCTTGGCATGCACGGCTCCTACGAGGCGAACATGGCGATGCATGATTGCGACGTCATGGTCTGCATCGGCGCCCGCTTCGACGACCGCATCACCGGCCGTCTCAACGCGTTCTCGCCGAACTCGAAGAAGATCCACATCGATATCGACCCGTCGTCGATCAACAAGAACGTGCGCGTCGATGTTCCCATCCGCGGCGACGTCGGCAATATCCTGGAAGACATGGTTCGCCTGTGGCGTGCCCTGCCGAAGAAGCCGGAGAAGAGCCAGATCGCCGATTGGTGGGCCGATATCACCCGCTGGCGCGCGCGCAATTCGTTTGCCTACACGCACAGCAATGATGTGATCATGCCGCAATACGCGCTGGAGCGCCTCTATGCGCTGACCAAGGATCGCGATACCTTCATCACGACCGAAGTCGGTCAGCATCAGATGTGGGCGGCGCAGTTCTATGGCTTCGAGAAGCCGAACCGCTGGATGACCTCGGGTGGCCTGGGAACGATGGGCTACGGCCTGCCGGCAGCCCTCGGCGTGCAGATCGCGCATCCGGAGAGCCTCGTTATAGACATTGCCGGCGATGCGTCGATCCAGATGTGCATCCAGGAAATGTCGGCCGCTATCCAGTATGAAGCGCCGATCAAGATCTTCATCATGAACAACCAGTACATGGGCATGGTGCGCCAGTGGCAGCAGCTGTTGCACGGCAACCGCCTGTCGAACTCCTACACCGAGGCGATGCCCGATTTCGTCAAGCTGGCGGAAGCTTATGGCGCCGTCGGCCTGCGCTGCGAAAAGCCTGCTGATCTCGACGCGACCATCCAGGAGATGATCGACGTCAAGAAGCCTGTGATCTTCGATTGCCGCGTCGCCAATCTCGCCAACTGCTTCCCGATGATCCCGTCGGGCAAGGCACACAACGAGATGCTGCTGCCTGATGAAGCCACCGACGAGGCCGTCGCCAACGCCATCGACGCCAAGGGCCGCGCGCTCGTTTGATCGTAGCGAGGGGACGCGGTAGATTGAGCGCGTCCCTTCCTTGAGGAGCAGGTGCCATGGCCAGAGTGAAGATGTCGGATGCCGGTACTGTAGAGCTGCCGAAGGCGATGCGAGATGCGCATGGCTTCAAGGCCGGTGCCGAATTCGAGGTCATTGATGACGGCCAGAGGATATTTCTGGAACTGGTAGCGCCGGTTTATCCAGCAGATGAGGACCACAAGCTTAGCGCAGAAGAGTTTCTGGCGTTTGTTCGAAGCTTTCCGAAATACGAAGGTCCACCTATTACGGATGAGATGATGCACGAGGCGATCAATCAGGCCGCAATCGAGGACTGGGAACGGCTGGAGCGACAATGGGCGGGTGAGGACGCGGATGAAGACGACAAGGACGGTTGATACCAACATCCTCGTCCGACTCTTTGCCCAGGACGATGACGAGCAGTGGGCAACTGCATCCGATATCATCGCCAGATATCGACTTGTGGTGTTGTCGACCGTTCTTCTGGAGACGGAGTGGGTGCTGCGTAGCCGCTACAGCTTCGGCCGTCCAAGGATCATCGCACTGTTCCAGGCGATGCTTCTTTCCGAAAACTTCATCTTTGCCGAGCGGGAAAGGGTCATTCGGACGCTGGAAGCATTTTCAAACGGCATCGATTTTGCCGACGCTTTCCACATTTCCGCGCTTTCGCCTGCGGAAATCTTCATCACCTTCGATCGCAACCTCGTCAAGCTTGCTCAAAAACACATGAATTCCGTCAGCGTCGAGCTGGCGTCCTGACATAATCTGAGGAAACGGACCAAGACATGAACGCACACCTACAGCCGACGGGCTCCGCCTACTTCATCTCGCCGGAAACGGCGGCCATCGAGAACCATACGCTTTCGGTTCTCGTCGACAACGAGCCGGGCGTTCTTGCCCGCGTCATCGGCCTGTTTTCCGGCCGTGGCTACAACATCGAGAGCCTGACGGTGTCGGAGACCGAGCACCAAGCGCATCTGTCGCGTATCACGATCGTGACGCGTGGGACGCCGCAGGTGCTGGAGCAGATCAAGGCGCAGCTCGAGCGCATCATTCCCGTGCATCGCGTTGTCGATCTGACGGTGCGTGCCCGCGAACTTGGGCAGGAGCGTCCGATCGAGCGTGAAGTGGCGCTGATCAAGGTTGCTGGCGATGGCGAGACGCGCGCCGAGACGCTGCGCCTGGCGGATGCCTTCCACGCCAAGGTCGTCGATGCGACCGTCGAGCACTTCATTCTCGAGCTGACCGGCAAGTCCTCGAAGATCGACCAGTTCGTGGCGATCGTGAAGCCGCTCGGCCTGATCGAGGTCTGCCGCACCGGGATCGCGGCGATGAACCGTGGTCCGCAGGGCATGTAACGCCCGACATCAAAGTTCGTTGAACTGAAAGCCGCTGGAGGTCAGAGCATCTCCAGCGGCTTTTTTCTGGATGGTGGCGGGAAGGCGGCGTCGAGGGCGGCGAGGTCCTCGTCGCTCAGCTCAAGCGAGACGGCGGCGCGGTTTTCTGCGACCCGGGCGGCATTCGAGGTCTTGGGGATGGCGATGACGCCTTCGCGCTCTAGCAGGAAGGCCAGGGCGAGCTGCGCCGGCGTCGCCTGGTTGGCCTTGGCGATGCGGATGATCTCGGGGTGGTGGATGATGCGGCCCTGCTCGATCGGCGAATAGGCCATGACGGGAATGTTGCGCTCCTGGCACAAGGGCAGGAGATCGAACTCAATGCCGCGACGGCCGAGATTGTAGAGCACCTGGTTGGCCGCGACATTTTTGCCTGCGGGAACGCTGAGCAGTTCCTCCATGTCGTCGGTATCGAAATTGGAGACGCCCCATTGGCCGATCTTGCCTTGAGCCTTCAAGGTCTCGAAAGCCTCGACGGTTTCGGCCAGCGGATGATTGCCGCGCCAGTGCAGGAGGTAGAGATCGATACGATCGGTGCCCATGCGCGACAGGCTGTTTTCGCAGGCCTCGATCGTGCCCTTGCGGCTGGCATTCCAGGGATAGACCTTGCTGACCAGATAGACCTCGTCGCGGCGGCCAAGGATCGCTTCGCCGACGATCTTCTCGGCACCGCCTTCTGAATACATCTCGGCGGTGTCGATCAGCGTCATGCCGAGGTCGAGGCCGGCGCGTAGGCTTTCGATCTCGCGCTTGGCCTCGGAAGCCTTTTCCCCCATGTTCCAGGTGCCCTGGCCGAGCACCGGCACCTCGGTGCCGTCGCGCATGGTCAGCGTTGGGATCGGATCGTCTTGCATGGTGGGCCTCGTGTTGCTGGTGTCTCCGGCAAGTGATATACATTGGATATCAAGGGCTAGATATGACCAAGGTGACGATTTCCAAGTGGGGTAACAGCATCGCGATCCGCCTGCCCAAGGCGGTCACCGACGAACTGCACCTGCGCGCTGGCGATGTCGTCAACCTCGACGTTCGCGATGGCAAGGCGACGCTGGAAAAGCCGAAGCAGCAGCTGGCGCCTTCACTTGCGGAGATGGTGGCGGAGATGGACAGGCTGGGGTGGGAGAACGAGCCGGAAACCGTGGATTGGGGTCGTGATGTCGGTTCCGAGCGCTTCTACGACGATGAGTGATGCACCGCCTTTTGCCGGCGCTTTATATATGGCTAATCTCGATCCAATCCTCGGCAGCGAGCAAGCTGGAATTCGGCCTGTCATCATCCTGTCGGTCGACATGATGAACTTGCGGTCGCGCCGGGTGATCGTCTGTCCGATCACGAGCAACATGCAGCCATGGATGACCAAAATCTCCTTGCCAGACGGGTTGAAAACGCGGGGGATGGTGTTGGCAGACCAGATTCGGTCGGTCGACAAGGCCGCAAGACTCTTGCGCTTCATCGAGCCGACGCCCGCAACTTTCGTCACGCTGGTCAGAAGCTACGTCGGCAGGCTGCTCGACCTCGAAGTGGCCAGTGCTTCCGGCTGACAATCCTGTCACCATGACAATAGGCAGGTGGAAACTCCGATTTAGGTCAATTATGCTGACCTAAATTAACAAGGCCCGTGGCGCAGATCGCGGGCCATGGAGGTTACCCCATGCCGCTGGACACGTTTCTGGCCCTGCTTCTCTTTGCCTTTACCACATCGATCACGCCGGGCCCGAACAACATGATGCTGTTCACCTCGGGCGTGAATTTCGGTTTCCGCCGGACGATCCCGCACATGATCGGCATCGGAGCCGGGTTCTTCTCGCTGCTGATCGGCGTCGGGTTCGGGCTTGGCGCGGTGCTACATACGGTGCCCGCGGTCTATACGGCGCTGAAGTTTGCGGGCGGTGCCTATCTGGTGTGGATCGCCTGGAAGATCGCGACGTCGCGGTCTCTCAGCGAAGGGAAGGGCGCTGTGAAGCCGATGTCTTTCCTGTCGGCGGCGACGTTCCAGTGGGTCAATCCAAAGGCCTGGGTCATGGCGGTGACGGCGATGGCGACCTATACGATCCAGGATATCTACTTCGTCAGCGTCATGATCGTCGGGCTGGCCTTTGCCGCCGTCAATGTGCCGAGCGTGTCCACCTGGGCCGGGTTCGGCTCGGCGTTGCGCGACTGGCTGTCGGATCCGGTGCGGCTGAAGTGGTTCAATATCACCATGGCGGTGCTTCTGGTGCTCAGCCTGTGGCCGATGTTGAAATAGGCTGATCGCGTCGGTCGGGGCTTGGCGTCCGCTTCGCCAGTGCCTAAGGATATCGGGACACTGGCGGAGGATAGTCTCTTGCACGACGACCACGAACACGACGACCACCATGATCACGACCATCATCATGATCATCACCACGACAACCATTATTCCGACATGCAGGCCCGCGTGAAGGCGCTGGAGACGGTGCTGACGGAGAAGGGCCTGATCGATCCCGCGGCGATCGACGTGATCGTCGACACCTACCAGACCAAGGTTGGACCCAGGAACGGCGCGCGCGTGGTCGCCAAGGCGTGGAGCGATCCCGATTTCGCCGAATGGCTGAAGCGCGACGCGACGGCCGCGATCGCCAGCCTCGGCTACACCGGACGCCAGGGTGAGCACATGCGCGCGGTGTTCAACACCGATGAGACGCACAATCTCGTCGTCTGCACGCTCTGCTCCTGCTATCCATGGTCGGTGCTGGGGCTGCCGCCCACATGGTACAAGGCGCCAGCCTATCGCTCGCGGGCGGTGATCGATCCGCGCGGGGTGCTCAGCGAATTCGGCGTGAGCCTGCCTGAAGAGCAGAAGATCCGCGTCTGGGATTCGACGGCGGAACTTCGCTATCTCGTCATCCCGCAACGACCCGAGGGGACCGAAGGCTTTAGCGAGGAGCAGCTGGCCGATCTCGTCAGCCGCGATGCGATGATCGGCGCCGGTCTTGCCGCAGCGCCGGGAGCGGCGGCATGAACGGGCCGCACGATCTCGGCGGGCAGATGGGCTTCGGCGCGATCGCGCTGGAGAAGGACGAGCCCTATTTCCACGCGGAGTGGGAGAAGCGGGCGCTGGGGCTGACGCTCTCCTGCGGCGCCTTCGGCGCCTGGAACATCGACGAGAGCCGACATGCGCGCGAAAGCATTCCGCCGGCCAGCTATCTCTCGGCCAGCTATTACGAAATCTGGACGCGGGCGCTGGAGGTGCTGCTCGAGCGCCACGGTTTTACCAGCGCCGAGGAGATCGCGAGCGGCCACAGGCAGTTCGACGGGGCTGCGCCTAAGCGGGTGCTAAAGGCTGATATGGTTTCAGGTGTTCTCGCCAAGGGCGGCCCCTGCGATCGTCCGCTCGATCAGCCGGCGCGGTTTGCTGTCGGCGACCGTGTGAAGACGAGGAATTTCAACCCGACGACGCATACGCGGCTGCCGCGCTACGCCCGCGCCAAGGTCGGCGTCATCGAGGCGGTTCAGGGCTCCTTCGTGTTTCCTGACGATAACGCTCATGGAAAGGGCGAGAACCCGCAGTGGGTCTATACCGTCGTGTTCGATGGTGGCGAGATCTGGGGCGAGGGGGCTGATCCGTCGCTGACGGTGTCGATCGATGCCTGGGAGAGCTATCTTGAGCCAGTGTGACACGCGCTCGCCGCTTGCTCAATCGCCGCAACTGCCACGCTCCCTCGATGGCGAGCCGGTGTTTCCGGAGCCATGGGCGGCGGAGGCGTTTGCGATGAGCGTGCATCTGCATGAGCGCGGGTTGTTTGCCTGGACCGAGTGGGCCGAGGCATTGTCCGGCGAGCTGCGCAAGCCGGGTCGCGCCGAGGATGGCAGCGACTATTTCGATTGCTGGGTGGCGGCGTTGTCGTCGATCCTCGTCGATCGCGGTGTTGCTGACGCCGAGACGATCATGGGCCTGCAGCAGAGTTGGCAGCGGGCGGCGGAGGCGACGCCGCATGGGAAGCCGATTACGCTCGACAATGATCCGCAGCGCTGACGTTTTCGTCTCCTGGTGGTGACATCACGACGGAAATTGGCGGTAGCATTCCTCGGCGACCTTTCTCAGTTCCTCGCGTGAAATCTCGCCGGTGACGGCGTAGCCGAGTTCGCCGTCGATCCAATAGAAGGTTTCGACACTATCGGCGGAGGCGAAGCGGAAGCTGGTGGTTTTGTTCGCCGTGTTGCGGCCGACAAGGACGGTGAGGCGTTCGCCGGTCTGGTTCTCGTACATGAACATCGCGCCCGGCTTGCCGTCGACAGGCAGCAGGCGGCCGCCGACGAGATGGTAGTTCAGGCTCGTGAGATCGGGCACCTTGAGGTTTGCGATCGCCAGGCGCTTGCCAAGCCAGGTGGCGAGGTGCGCCTCCTCGTTGGCGAAGACCTCGACGGGGTGCCGGACTTCGCTGGCGTAGACCAGGAAGGCGTTTTGGGCTTCCTTCGGGAAGGTTTCCTGGGCGGTCAGCTGCAGTTGGGGATGTTCGAAGAGAGCGGGGCCGTAGTGGCCGGCAAGCGTGCCTGCAGCGAAGACGGCGATGGTTGCGGCGACCGCGGCGAGGCGCTTCGACCAGGGCGAGATTGTCGGTGGTTTGCCGATCATGTCGGCGTCGCCGGGTCTGCTTTTTTCGTAGCCTGAGAACATCGCCTTGATGCCGGCGTTTTGCGCCTGCCATTCGGCTATTCGTGCGGCATCCTCGGGATTGTCGCGCAGCCATGCCTCGATGCGCTCGCGGTCGGCACCGGCGAGCACGCCGTCGGTGTAGGCGTGGAGGTCCGCTTCGGTAACGGGTTGGTCGGCGGCGTTCATTTCGGTCTCCGAAGCGTAATGACGTTGTCTGATTTCATGTGTTCGGCCAGTTGCTGGCGAGCGCGCGACAGGCGCGACATGACGGTGCCCAAGGGTATGTCGAGCATGTCTGCCACTTCCTGGTAGGTGTAACCCTCGATGACCACGAGCATCAGCACGGCTCGGTGATCTTCCGACAGGCCGTTCAGCGCGTCCTCCAGGCGGGAGCGCTCGAGCGGGTCGGTTGATGCTTCCGGTGCGGCCACGTCGATCGCGCCGTCTATATCGACCGTGTTGCCGCGCACGATGGTGCGGCGCTGGTTGCGGTAGAGGTTGGTCATGATCGTCAGCACCCAGCCGCGCAGGTTCAGCCCGCGCCACTGCGCGCGGCGGGCGAGCACCTTTTCGACGCAATCCTGCAGCAGGTCCTCGCCATCGCTGTCGGAGCGCGTCAGGCTTCGGGAATAGCGCCTGAGCGACGGGAGGAGGGCCAGGATCTGGCCCTCGAATGTTTCGGGTGCGGGTGGCTTCATGCGATCAAGCCTGCCCAGCGCTTATGGCTTTGCGACATCCCACACATCCTTAACACCGTCGCCGGTGATATCGCCCATCTTCTTGTCCTTGACCCAGAAGTAGAGCGGCATGCCATCCTTCGCCCATTGCTTCATGCCGTCCTTGCGGTCCACGATCGAGTATGCCCCTTCCGGCTTGGCATTGCCATCGGCCATCAGCGGCGGCCAGTTCTTGGCGCAATCGTCGTAGCAATTGGACACGTCCTTCGTGTCCTTCTTGAAGGTGTAGAGCGACATGCCGTTTTCGCCGGCGAGAACCTTGCCCTTGGCCGAATCGACCGTCTTGACGGGTGGGGCGGCGAAGGCGGCGGTGGCGGCTGCGGATGCGACGGCGAGAGCGATCAAGAATTTCGCGGATTTCATCGGGTGTCTCCTCGGGGTTGGGCGGACGCGATTTGCGTTGCCTGACATGAGACAAAGCGAGGGGCGATTTTATTCCCTGGTGTCGGCGATTTTTTCGATCGGGCGGGAAGGCCGGCCGTCTCGCGGCATTTTGCGGTTGCCTATCGCTGACGAATCCTGCCAAGTCGATGGATCATGCAATTTGCTCCGCAACAAGACGAAGCCCTGAAAGCCGTTGCCAAATGGCTGAAGGAGGGCAAGGCCCCGATTTTTCGCCTGTTCGGCTATGCCGGTACGGGAAAGACCACACTTGCGCGGCATTTCGCCGAGCATGTCGATGGCGAGGTGCTGTTTGCGGCGTTCACCGGCAAGGCGGCGCAGGTGTTGCGCACGCGCGGCGCCAGCAATGCGCGCACGCTGCATTCGCTGATCTATCGGCCGCGCGGCGAAGAGGCTGTCGAGGACGAAGAGACCGGCAAGACCTCGATCGCGCCGATGTTCACCATCAACCGCCAAAGCCCCGTCGCCAAGGCGGCGCTGATCATCGTCGACGAATGCTCGATGGTGGATGAGGCGCTGGGCAAGGACCTGATGAGCTTCGGCACGCCGATCCTGGTGCTCGGCGATCCCGGCCAGCTGCCGCCGGTCTCCGGTGGCGGCTTCTTCACCAATCAGGAACCGGACTACCTCCTGACCGATATCCACCGGCAGGCGCGCGACAACCCGATCATCGGGCTCGCCATGCAGGTGCGCGAGGGCAAGGAGATCATGTACGGCGATTACGGCGCGGCGCAGGTGATCTCGAAGAACGAGGTCAACCAGTCGCTGGTGCTCGATGCCGATCAGGTGCTCGTCGGCACCAACCGCACGCGGCGGCGCTATAATCAGCGGCTACGCGAGCTGAAGGGTTTCACCGCCGATTATCCGCAGACGGGCGACAAGCTGGTCTGCCTGCGCAACGATCCCGCCAAGGGGCTGCTCAACGGTTCGCTCTGGCAGGTGATGACGTCGTCGAAGGAGACGACGAAGCCGGGGATCAACCTTCTGATCCGTCCCGAGGATGACGATATCGACCGCGGGGCGGCGAAGATCAAGCTGTTGAAGCAGGTGTTCGAAAATGTCGAGGAAGAGATTCCCTGGAATACCCGCAAGCGCTACGACGAGTTCGATTTCGGCTATGCGCTGACCGTGCACAAGGCGCAGGGTTCACAGTGGAACAATGTCGTCCTGTTCGATGAAAGCTGGGCGTTTCGCGATACGAGGGAGCGCTGGCTCTACACGGCGATCACGCGCGCGGCGGAAACGCTGACGATCGTCCGCTGATTTTTTTTAGCGCGTCGCATGTCGGTGCCGCAAAACCGCTGCACAGTTTTGCGCGACATGCTTCAGATCTGCACGATGCCGAGCAGGACCGCCTTGGCGATTGCCTGGAAGCGGTTGTTGGTGTCGAGCTTGCGGATAATCGCGGCCTCGATCGATTTCGCGTCGTCTTCCTTGAGATCGAGCGTGCGGGCGATACGTTGGGTCGATAGTCCCTCGGTCATCAGCACGAGGCAGCGATATTCCTGTTCGGTCAGCGTGCGCTCATGCTGGTTGTCGTTGAGCGGCGGCTCGTCGCCGGGGGCGGTGTTTTCGAGCAGTTCGGTCACCTGCTGAAGCTGGCGGTGCAGCGTCGACATCTCCGCCGTCAGCTCGCGCTTTCGCGAAGCAAGTGCTGCGGCGAAGACCGCGTCGGCATCCTGCTGCGAGGTGGATCTGCAGAGATCGGCCATCAGTTCCTGGATGACGGCCACCGGCATGCCCGCCTCACGGCAGACGTTGATGACGGCCATGCGCCTGATGTCGGCATGCTCGTAGACGCGCATCAGCCCGATGCGGCTGGAAGCGATCAGCCCTTTTTCCTCGTAGAAATGCAGGGTTCGGTGGGTGACGCCGAAGGCGTTGGCCATGTCGGCAATCGCGACCTTGCCGCCGGGCAGGCTTGTCGGGCGCGCAACGCGCGGCAGGAACCTGAAATCTGGAGGCGCCTGGGGCGGAGCGTTTGGTCTTGCAGCCTGCTTATGTCGTTCGGACATGAGCCCTCCTGTTCTACGCATGATCAAGTGCGCGCATGACATGGATACGGGCGCGGTCGAGCGGTTTTGACGATGCATTCCCGGTCGGCATGCAAAGCAACGGATCCTCGATCTGGTGATCCATTGCGATCAGACTATGCGTTAAACGACTGATTTGTTATCCTTAAAAATAGTCACTTGTAAATAATAGTCGAATGTACATACGGCTGCACTGCAACTTCTGAACGAATCGTGCGGGGCGTTTCTGTCCCGGATGCTTAATCGTTCTTCTGATGCGTCTTGCCATCGGCGTTACTTTGCTTGCGGCGATGTGGCGGCGGCGAGCCATCAATCAGAAATTCACATGCAACCATGCACGAATCTCGTTGGCCGCAACGGCGTCCTTGGCTTAAAAGCGGGGCAGCTTCTTTCATTGAATGGAAACTCGCCATGCCCACCACGCTTTCCGTCAATCTCAACGCCATCGCCATGCTGCGCAATCGCCGCGACCTGCCCTGGCCAAGCGTCGAGGCGCTGGGGCGCATCGCGCTCAAATCGGGCGCGAGCGGGCTGACGGTTCATCCGCGCCCCGATGAGCGGCACATCCGATTTTCCGATCTCCCTGTGATCCGCAACCTGATCGACGACGAGTTTCCGGAAGCGGAGTTCAATATCGAGGGCTATCCGACGGACGAGTTCCTCGAACTCTGTGCCAAGGCCGCGCCCGAGCAGGTGACGCTGGTGCCGGATCATCCCTCGCAGGCGACCTCCGATCACGGCTGGGACTTCCGCAAGGATCGCGCATTGCTGACGGACGTGATCGCGCGGCTGAAGAAGATGGGCACCCGCGTATCGCTGTTTGCCGATGGGGACGGGGAAGAGGAGGCGGTGGCGATCGCGAAGGCGGTCGGCGCTGATCGGATCGAACTCTACACCGGCCCATACGGCGGCTGTTACGACGCGCCGGAGCGGGTGGGGCCGATCCTCGAGGCGCTCGGCAAGACGGCCGATGCGGCGCTGGCGATCGGGCTCGGCGTCAATGCCGGGCATGATCTGACCGTCGCCAACCTGCCACCGCTGGTCAAGCGCATCCCCAAGCTTGCGGAAGTCTCGATCGGCCACGGGCTGACGGCGGATGCGCTGGAGTTTGGCATGGCGGAGACGGTGCGCCGCTTCTGCCGCGCCTGCGGCCAGAAGATCTAAGCCTAGCCAGACAAACAAAAACCCGCTCCGGTGGTGCGGAGCGGGTTGTGGCTTCAGGGAGAGCGCTGTCAGGCGACGAGCGCTGCCTTGTTGGCCACGAAGTAGTCCTTCAGCGACTGCGGCTGCTTGCCGGTCAGTTTGGTGAAGTCCTCGGTCACGTGATCGAAATTGCCGGCGCGGACATTGGCGTCGGCCGAGACCAGCATGTCAGCGACAAAATCAGGAAGACCGGCGCCGAGCAGGCCCTGGCGCAGCTGGTCGTCGGTCACCTTCACGGCGGCGAGCGGCTTGCCGACGGCTTGCGAGATGGCGGCGGCGATTTCGTCAGCGGAAAGCGACTGTGCGCCCGTCAGCGTGTAGGTGGCGCTGTCCTTGGTGCCTGATGCGAGGGCCGCGGCAGCTGCAAGGGCGCAATCGTCACGCGAGATGTTCGGAACCTTGCCGTCGGCCGATGCCGTGTACCAGCTGCCGCCCTGCAGATTGTGCGGCATGGAATGCATGTAATTGTCGAGATACCAGGCGTTGCGGATGATCGTGTAAGGCAGGCCGCTTGCCTTGACGGCGTTTTCGGTGCCGAGGTGATCGGGCGCGAAGGTGACGAGCGACTTGTCGGGCGATGGCATCGAGGTGTAGGCGATGTGCTTGACGCCGGCCTTGACGGCGGCGGCGACAGCCGTCGTGTGCTGCTTCAGGCGCTGGCCGGGAACGGCGAGCGCGTCGGTGCTGATGATGAGCACGCGGTCGGCGCCCTTGAAGGCGGCTTCCAGCGAGGCGGCGTCGTCGAAATCGGCCTTGCGGGTCTGGACGCCCTTGGCGGCAAGGTCAGCCAGCTTGGAGTTATCGCGGCTGGCGGCGATCAGGTTGGCCGCGGGAACCTTGTAGGTCTCGAGCAGGTGATGGATGACGCGCTGGCCAAGCTGTCCGGCGGCACCGGTGATGAGGATCGTTTCGCTCATGTCTGTAAACCTCTAGGTTCGATTGCTGGTCTCGAAAAGAGACTAGGGCTAAAATAGGGATTGACCGGCAGCTGTAAAGGAGGCAGTTTTTGCGCCGTAAGTTACCAAAAGGGAACCAGCAGAATGGCCGGCACCGTCGTCAACCTGAAGAGCAAGGCCGCGCCGCGCGTGCGCCACGAGGTCGATCTCTCCAAGCTCGATTTCAACAATTGCCCGGTGCGGGACATGATGCAGCAGATCGGCGGCAAGTGGTCGACGCTGATGCTGGAGGCACTTTCGCAACGGCCTTATCGCTTCGGCGAACTTCGCCGGATGATCCCCGATATTTCGCAGCGCATGCTGACGCAGACGCTGCGCGACCTGCAGCGCGACGGCTATATCGAGCGCGAGGTGTTTCCGACCAAGCCGCCGAGCGTCGAGTACCGGATGACGGATCTCGGAAACTCGCTCTACCAGACGCTGGCACTGCTGTTGAACTGGGCGGAGAACAACCATGAGGCCGTTCGCTCCGCCCGGCTCAAGTTTGACGCTTCGGGTGCGTGACGCTTTCGTGCCTTGTGGCGCGGAATGAAGCGTCACGCCTTCACTGATGCCCGTTAGCGCTTGCGCCGTCCCTCGGTCAGGAAGAGCACGAAGGCGAGGCTGGGGAAGCAGAGGCCGATCCAGGCGGCGAGCGTCCAGCCGCCAGTGGCGAATGCCCAGCCGCCGATGGCAGAGCCGAGCGCACCGCCGGCGAAGAAGGTTGCCATGAACAGGCCGTTGAGGCGGCTGCGGTGCTCCGGGCTGATCGCGTAGATCGCCCTTTGGCCGACCACCAGATTGGTCGTTACCCCGAAATCGAGAATGATCGCGGCCGCCGTCAGCAGGGTCAGCGCGAGTGCGGAACCGTCGGTCGCGAAGTGGCTGATGAGGAAGGCGGTGATGCCGCAGAGCATGGCGATGGTCGAGGCGATCTTGGTGAGGCCGCGGTCGGCGAGGCGGCCGGCGATCGGTGAGGCGATGGCGCCGGCTGCACCGGCGAGCGCGAAAAGAGCGATGCCGTTCTGCGTCAGGCCGAAGGCGGGGCTGGCGAGCAGGAGCGGCGTCGTCGTCCAGAACAGGCTGAAGGCGCCGAACATGCCGGCCTGATAAAGCGCGCGGCGCTGCAGGACGCGGGAATGCAAGGCGAGATGCGCCATGGAGGCGAGCAGCGCGCCGTAACTCAGCCGAGTGTGCGGGGTGCGGACCGGCAGCTGAACGCGCAGGATGGCGGCGAGCAGGATCATGACGACGGCCGAGACGTAGTAGACGTCGTGCCAGGAGGTGGCCTCGGCGAGGAAGCTTGCGACCGGGCGGGCGAGCATAATGCCGCAGAGCAGGCCGCTCATGACATTGCCGACGACGCGGCCGCGCGAGGCATCGGGCGCCATGTTGGCGGCGAAGGGCACGAGCACCTGAACGGCGACCGAGCCCATGCCGATACAGAGCGAGGCGGTCAAGAACATCGTCGGCGTCGTCGACAGCGCGGCGCCGATCAGCGCCACGGCCGAGGCGACGACCAGGGTCAGCACCAGCTTGCGGTTTTCCATAAGGTCGCCCAGCGGGACGATCAAAAGCAGGCCGAGGCCGTAGCCGATCTGCGTCAGCGTGACGATCAGGCCGGTGGCCCCGGGGCTGAAGCCGAGCGAGGCGCTGATCGGGCCGGCGAGCGGCTGGCCGTAATAGAGATTGGCGGCCACGAGCCCGCAGGCGGCGGCGAAAAGGAATGTCATCAAAGGCGAGATCGTTGGCGCGGCAACGGTCTCAGGTGTGGTGGACGAAAGGCTCATGCTGGGCTCCGGTGGGGCAAACGGATAGTAAAGGTGGTTGCGAGCGCGGTTTTGCGCGCTCGTGGGAAAACGATCAGGTCAGAAGCTTCATTGCCTCGCGGGCGACGGCGTCCATATCGGGCGCAGTCCGGCCTGTCTTGCCGACGATGCGCATACCGGCGGTCAGGCAAAGCAGGGTGCGCGCGGTGGCTTCGACATCGAGCGTGGCTGAAATGGAGCCGTCGCTCTGGCCGAGGCGGATGAGTTCGACAAGGTGCGCTTCATTGGCATCGAAGGCATCCGAAACTCGCTGCGCGGCTTCGTCGTCGAAGATCGCGAGCTCGTTGGCGCTGCCGACCACGAGGCATCCTCGCGTGCCGGACACACCATGCGAAGATGATGCGTAGGACACCAGAAGTTCGCGAACCTTGTCGCGGCCGGTGGCGGCGTCTTGCAGGCGGGCGTCGAGCAGGGCGAGGCGAATGCGCCTGTAGCGGTCGAAGGCGGCCAGAAATATGCCGCGCTTGTCCTTGAACGCCTTGTAGACGCTGCCCGAGGTCAGCTGCATCGCCTCGGTCAGTTCGCTGATCGAGGCGGCGTGATAGCCGCGCTCTGAGAAGACGTCGAGCGCCTTGCCAAGCGCTGCGTCCATATCGAATTCACGCGGGCGTCCGCGCGCTCGGCTGGTGTCGATGAGTGCGTGTGTCGTCATGGATCGACTGATTAGGAAATGATCGTTTCCAAATCAAGCCGAAACTTGCGGTTTCACAATTTAGAGATCGAGAACCCAGGTCTGCCCGTTGAGCTCGGGGCCGAACATGCGGTGCTTCTCCTCGGAGACGAGCTGGAAGCCGGCTTTCATATAGATCGAACGCGCCGTAGACAGGACATCGTTGGTCCAGAGCGAAATCTGCCGGTATCCCCTGGCGCGCGCGAAGCGGACGCATTCGTCGACCAAGGTCTTTCCAAGGCCGAGCCCGCGCGCCGATTTGTCGATGTAGAGGAGCCGCAGCTTGGCGACGCCGTCGCCGCCGTTGGTGATCAGGATGGAGCCGATGTTGACACCGCCGCGCTCGGCGATCCAGGCGTATTCCATGGCCGGATCGAAATTGGTGAGGAAGCGTCCCGCGACTTCGGCAACGAGCCCCTCGAAGCGCATGTCCCAGCCGTATTCCTCGCTGTAGAACTTCGCCTGGCTTTCGACGATCCAGCCGAGGTCACCTGCGCGGTGAGGGCGGATGACCAAGGGCGGCAGCGTGGCTTCGGGATCGAGCAGGGACCGGATGGTCTTCATGGCTGCGACGACGTTCTGCGGTTCGCCTGATGCCAGTTTGTCGAAGCGTCCGGCGATCTGGGCGTTGGAGCGGTTGACGAGCTCCTGGAATTGCTGATGTCCCTGGTCGGTGACAGAGATGAGCTGGCTGCGCCGATCGTCGGGATCAGGCGTAGTGTCCATCAAGCCTTCGGCCTTGAAGCGCTTCAGGATACGGCTGAGATAGGCGGGGTCGAGGTGCAGGTCGCGGACCAACGCGACCGCGCTCACCCGCTCCTGCGAGCCCACTTCGAAGAGGACGCGCGCGTCGGTCAGCGTGAACGGGGTGTCGAGATAGGCCTTGCTGAGGACCCCCAGGAAGTTGGTGTAGAAGCGGTTGAAGTCGCGTGCGGCGTCGATGAGGGCGGAATCGGACATGGATCAGGTCTCCTGTTGAGAGACCGTGTCCTTTAATTGATTGACTGAGTCAACTAAATTGTTGCGACTAGGCGACCGACTTCCGTGTGGCTTGATCGCCCAGGGCAAAATCGACGGCGGCTTTGGCGTGGATCTTGGTGGTATCGAAGCCGGGCAGGAAAAAATTCTCGTGGAGCCATCCTTGA
>NZ_DDHH01000189.1:0-3274 GCF_002338015.1 Rhizobium sp. UBA1881 | reverse complement strand
TTCGACAAGATCTGCTACATCGGCTGCGGCGTCACCACCGGCATTGGCGCGGTGATCTTCACGGCCAAGGTCGAAGCGGGCGCGAACGTCGTGGTGTTCGGCCTGGGCGGCATCGGCCTGAACGTGATCCAGGCGGCCAAGATGGTCGGCGCCGACAAGATCATCGGTGTCGACTTGAATCCGGCGCGTGAAGAGATGGCGCGCAAGTTCGGCATGACCCACTTCGTCAACCCCAAGGAAGTCGGCGACGACATCGTTCCTTACCTCGTCAACATGACCAAGCGTCATGGCGACCTGATCGGCGGTGCCGACTACACGTTCGATTGCACCGGCAACACCAAGGTCATGCGCCAGGCGCTCGAATCCTCGCATCGCGGCTGGGGCAAGTCGGTCATCATCGGCGTTGCCGGCGCCGGCCAGGAAATCTCGACGCGTCCGTTCCAGCTGGTCACCGGCCGCAACTGGATGGGCACCGCCTTCGGCGGCGCGCGTGGCCGCACCGACGTGCCGAAGATCGTTGACTGGTACATGGAAGGCAAGATCCAGATCGACCCGATGATCACCCACACCATGCCGCTCGAAGACATCAACAAGGGCTTCGACCTCATGCACAAGGGTGAATCGATCCGCGGCGTGGTGGTCTATTGATCGCCCAGCCAAACTATACGGTCGACGCGCGGAGGCTCGATGAGCTTTCCGCCGTCGAGCTGTACGTTCTGTTGAAAATGCGCGTCGACGTCTTCGTCGTCGAGCAGAACTGCCCCTATCCGGAACTCGACGGCAAGGATGCGGACGCCCTGCATTTGCGGCTGCTGCAGGCCGGCGAGCTGATCGCCGCGGCCCGCATCTTCGCGCCTACGGACAAAGACGCGCCCGCCAAGATCGGCCGCGTCGTCGTCTCGCCAGATCATCGCGGCAAACGCCTCGGCGACGCCGTGATGCGCGAGGCCATTTCCGTCTGCGAAGAGCGCTATCCGCAAGCCCCGATCTACCTCTCCGCCCAAAGCCACCTCTCCCGCTTCTACGGCAGCTTCGGCTTCGAGCCGACCTCCGAGGAATATCTCGAGGACGGCATCCCCCACGTCGACATGGTAAGGGCCTGACCACCCGAACCAGCGAGTCCCGCCATGCGGATTCGCTGGTTTTCATCAGGCCGGTTTGTTAGATTTGTATCCGACATCCGACCCTACCCAACAGGGCTAGGGGAGCGCCAAGACACACCCACCACGCAATGCGGCACGACTTTGGAATGGCCGGCGGCTTTTTCACAAATCGGTCCTGATTTGGGGGCCGTCGGCAGCTGAGGAGGAGAAGCTGAGCATGGCATATCAGGTATCGATCCACCCCGCGCTCGATGGCGGGGTCAAGAAGGGCCAGGCGAATTTCGGTGGCGGCACGCTCGTCTGCGCCTGCGCCAGCCGCCCGGTCAAACTTTCCGTCAAGGGCACGGTCGCCCACAACCATGCCTGCGGCTGCACCAAGTGCTGGAAACCCAAGGGGGCCGCCTTCTCCGTGGTCGCGGTCGCCTCGACCGACAACGTCACCGTTCTCGAAAATGGCGATAAGCTCGCCGTCGTCGACAAGGATGCGCTGATCCAGCGCCACGCCTGCAAGGAGTGCGGCGTGCACATGTACGGGCCCGTGGAGCGTGATCACGCCTTCAAGGGCCTGTCCTTCGTCCACCCCGAGCGCTTCCAGGAACCCGGCTGGCCCGAACCGACCTTCGCCGCCTTCGTCTCCTCGATCATCGAAAGCGGCACGCCACCTTCGGTGATGTCAGGCGTTCGCAGCCGCCTCGGTGAACTCGGTCTTGCGCCCTACGACTGCCTGAACCCGACGCTCATGGATGTGCTCGCGACCTTCGCCGCGAAGAAGGCCGGCACGCTGAAGGAGGCGTGAGGATCAAGCTCACCGTGAAACCCGCTGCGCGCCGGCCGGCGCGCAGCCACCATTTCATGCCTGTGTCGACATGACATTGCTGGTCTTCAAAGGACCGAATTGCTACATCTGGGGCGACACAAAAACGTCAACCGCATTCCGTGAGGGATTGAAATGCCACGTCAATTCGACAAGGAAGCAAGTCCGGAGCAATTGGCCGCGCTGTCCGATGACGATATCGATACAAGCGACACTCCCGACGTTGACGAACGCTTCTGGGACGGGGCAAAGCTTTTACGACCTTCGTTTATTGCCGAACTCGAGGCGGCGATCGAGGTCGGCCTTAAGAGTGGTCCGTCGGAGCCGATGGAACCCATGAGCGTGCTGCTTGCCCGCTTCCGCAAAAACTTAAAATAGAAGACACCGACAAACACCCATGCACCATATCTACGTTGACGCAGACGCCTGCCCGGTCAAGCCCGAGGTCCTCAAGGTTGCCGAACGGCTCGGCATCGAGGTGACCTTCGTCGCCAATTCCGGCCTGCGCCCCTCGCGCGATCCGATGGTGCACAACGTCATCGTCTCCAACGCCTTCGACGCCGCCGACAATTGGATCGCCGAACATTGCGGATCGGGCGACGTGGTGGTCACCGCCGACGTGCCGCTCGCGGTTCGTTGCGTCGCGGCGGGCGCCTTCGTCACCGGCCCCACTGGCCGCGTCTTCGACGACACCAATATCGGCATGGCCTCGGCCATGCGCGATCTCGGAGCGCATCTGCGCGAGACCGGCGAAAGCAAGGGCTACAACGCCGCCTTCGGCCCGAAGGACCGCTCCCGCTTCCTCGAAACATTCGATCGGCTGTGCCGCCGCGCCAAGGCCGTCACGCCACCACCAGGAGAATAGAATGAACATCCTATCCCAGGCGACCGCCTTCGGCGGCATGCAGGGCGTCTTCACGCATACGTCTGAGGCCCTGAAGTGCGACATGACCTTCGCGGTCTTCGTCCCCCCGCAGGCGATCGAAAAGCCCTGCCCGGTTCTCTGGTATCTCTCGGGCCTCACCTGCACCCACGCCAACGTCATGGAAAAGGGCGAGTATCGCCGCATGGCGGCTGAGCTCGGCCTGATTATCGTCTGCCCGGATGTCAGCCCGCGCGGTAACGACGTCCCGGACGAACTGACCAACTGGCAGATGGGTAAGGGCGCCGGCTTCTATCTGAACGCCACCGAAAAGCCCTGGGCCGAAAACTACCAGATGTATACTTACATCACCGAGGAACTGCCCGCCTTTATCCGCCCGCACTTCCGCATGGACATGGATCGCCAGGGCATCTTCGGTCATTCCATGGGCGGCCACGGCGCCATGACGATCGCGCTGAAGAACCCCGGCCGCTT
>NZ_DDHH01000077.1:685-9693 GCF_002338015.1 Rhizobium sp. UBA1881 | reverse complement strand
ACACAAGCATGACCGCCTAGCTTTGTCCCATCGCCGGATGTTAGCGGCACAAGAGGGGACAATGACATGTCGAACGAAATCGAGCGCTTTTTCGAACAGCAGGACGAAGCCACCAAGGTGGCAATCATCGAAAGCCGTGGCGACGAGTTGACCGACATGCTGGTATCCGCGCTCGAAGACGCGCTTTCCATCCTCCACGGCGAAATGCAGCCCGAAACATTGCACTGATCGTTGACGCCTCGATAGAGGCGGGCGCGACTGCCTGAGGCCTAGCTTGGCGCATCCCGTTGCATTGGACAGCTTTATCGCCGGCTATTCCTGGGGTCGTGATCCCGTGGGTCGGTCGCCATCCGAGGTGTTTCGCCTGGAGCGTGAGGGTGCGCCCACGCTCTATCTCAAGCGCGAGACGCGGAGCGCGCATGGCGAATTGGCGGACGAGGCAGCGCGCTTGCGATGGCTGTCCGGCCAGGGGCTGCCGTGTCCCGATATCATCGCCTTCACCACCGATGACGACTATGATTGGCTGCTGATGAGCGCCCTGCCTGGCCGCGATCTTGCTTCAGATTCGACGCTTGATGCCGAGGCGCAGGTGATGATGCTGGCCTCGGCGTTGCGCGCTCTACACTCCCTCGACATCGCCTCGTGCCCCTTCGATCACCGCTGGTCGAAACGGCTTGCCGTTGCCGAGCGGCGTATGCGGGCCGGGCTGGTAGATGAAGAGGATTTCGACGAGTCGCGGCTTGGGCGCAGCGCCGCCGATCTCTATTCGGAGCTTTACCGGATGCCTGTTGGCGCGGAGGATCTGGTCGTCACCCACGGCGACGCCTGCCTGCCGAACTTCGTGGGATCGGATGATGTGTTCACCGGTTATATCGATTGCGGCCGTCTCGGCGTCGCGGATCGCTACCAGGACATTGCTCTTTCCTGCCGCAGCATGGCTGCGAATTTCGGCGAGGCGTTCGTCGAGCCGTTTTGCCGACACTATGGCATCGCATCGTTGGATGTTGGAAAAATGGCGCGATATCAGATGCTTGATGAGTTCTTCTGACGGGTTGATTCAGGGCCGATGAAGGCGTCTGCACGGTTCGATCACCGCAAGTTTACGCCGATTCTGCTGCAAATGAGCGCCGTGCTCCCCATATCGATGTCATGAACATCCAAGGAGCCGCCAATGTCCGCCCAGCCGATGAAGATCCCCGATCCGGATCATCCGATCACGATTGCTCCCAATTCGAAACGCGTGTTGGTCACTTGGAATGGCCGCGTGGTGGCCGATAGTCGAAAGGCGCTGACCTTGAAGGAGGCGAGCTATCCCGCTGTCTTCTATGTCCCTCGTGACGATGTCGACATGGAATTGCTAACCCGCAGCACGCACAAGAGCTTTTGCCCCTACAAGGGCGAGGCGTCCTATTACAGTATCGCGTCGGATGGGCAGCGTTCGGAAAACGCTATCTGGAGCTATGAAGATCCCTCGGATGCCGTCAGCGAGATCAAAGGCTATGTCGCCTTCTACCCTGATCGTGTCGACTCCATTGAAGAGTTGACGACTTAGGGGAGGCGAGACGCCGACGGCTTAGAGAGACGTGGGTTCGGCGATCGGTCGCGGCAAACCTGTCTCTGAAAAATCAAGGATCGGTCCGGCAGGGAAACCGGACCAATCCCCGTAACTGATCGGAGGTCAATCGGATCAGAAAAGGCAAACTTGTGAAAGGTGCCCCGGCCTAGACCGGGGCGCCGATAGTCATATTAGAACGCGCGCTGAAGGCGGAAGAAGCCCTTCGTTACGTCGTCTTCATTGTCAACGTCGGTGTAGTCGACGGTAGCCTTGGCGTAGAGGTTGTCTACGATCTGGTAGTCAACGGTTACGCCGACCTTCCAAGCGTCGTTAGACGAGAAGTCGGTGTTCGTTGCATTGTGGCCGTAGTTGCCGAAGTACTGAGCCATCGGGGTGATGGTCCACTTGTCGGTGATCTTTGCTGCGTATTCAGCAGCAACGGTCCACTCGGACTCGTCGTAGTAGCTGTTGATGCCGGTTGCATAAACAGCGGCCAGGCCGAGGGTGCCAGGTCCGATGTCAGCGAAGAGCATGCCACGGATGGCGCCTTCTTCGTTTTCCTTGTCGTAGGAACCGATGAGCTGGTAGGATACTACGCCAGCCTTGCCGCCGATTGCAGCAGCTACGCCGAAGTTGTTGCTGCCGCTGCGGGTACCTGGCTCGCCGTCGACAACGAGGCCCTTCTGTGCGCCGTCTTCCAGTTCGTCGATCGAAATGCCAGCGTAGAAGTCGCCGGATTCGTACTGATAGCGAATGGAGTTGTGCAGGGTCTGGTAGCTGGACAGAACGTCCGGCTCGCCGCTCAAATCGTCATCCCACCAGCTGTAGAACAGACCAGCGCGCAGGCCAGCGATGTCGATGTAGGCGGAGTCGAGCGTGGAGGTCGACCCAGCGTTGTCGCCGTTGTTACGGAGAACGATAACGCCGGTGAGCGGGCCGTACTCGGTGTCGCTCTTGGCAGTGAACTGAACCTGGGCGCGCGTACGAGCGTTCCAGTCAGACGAACCCTTCTGGTTCGGGCCGCCGTATACTTCAAAACGCAGGTAACCGCCGACCTTGAGGCAGGTTTCGGTGCCCGGGATGTAGAAGTAGCCGGTGCCGTAAGCGTCGCAGACGCGAACGTATTCTACTGCTTCAGGCTCAGCTGCGACGATGGCGTCGGCAGCGAAGACGGGGGACGCGGCGGCAGCGAGAGCTGCTGCGGACGTCAGCATAACCATCCGAATGTTCATTTGAAATCCATTTCCTTTTAGAAGAGACCGTCGCCACACACTGGGAGGTGATAGGCAACCGTTCCGGTAAACAGCCTTTCGGCACGCGGATCAGCGAACCGCTGAATCTCTTCTCTCATTACTCATTAAATCTATCAATTCGGATGGTGAGGAAATCGTTGTTTGTGAAACTTGTTATGTCTGAATTGTGATTAATTTGCCACAATATCAAATACTTAGGCATATAGACGCAGTGCCCCGGCGGCTGCGGAGCAACATGATATCAAAGCCATTTCGGGTGCCGTGGAGCACGATGCGGTCGCCAAGTAGACACATTGGCGTCAATGTCGGCGAGATAATGTGGCGCTGCAGCAAATTGAAGAGGGTTCGCTGGAACGCTATGTTCCAAATTTGGAACGAAACTATTCAGGCGGCGGTTGGCATCCTTGAACAAGGGGCGTATGCGACTTGCTGAGGGTCGCACTTTAGCATCCCTTTGTAAAAGGAATCCCTAATGCCGGCGACCGAAACCATCTTCCCGGATATGAACGATTTTGCTTATTTTGCAGCGGTTGTCCGCTATGGCGGCTTCTCCGCGGCGGGGCGCGTACTGGGTTTGCCGAAGTCGAAACTCAGCCGGCACATCAACGCGCTGGAAGATCGGCTGGGGGTCCGTTTGATCGAAAGAACGGTGCACAGGTTCCGTGTGACCGAAATTGGTCAATCACTATATGTTTACTGCGAGAACATGATCCGTGAAGCGGAACGCGCCACCAAGGCTGTTGCCGATGTCAACGGTGAACCGCAGGGGACGATCAGGCTTAGCGTTCCAACGGGGCTGCTTGAGGGATCGCTCGGCGCGATCTTTCCGGAGTTTCTGCTGCTTCATCCAAAGATCCAGTTGCAGATTCTCGCCACCGACCAGCGTGTCGACATCATCAACGACCGACTCGATCTCGCCATCCGGGCGCAATTGACCGAAGAGACCGACGCCGAACTGACGATGCGCGTCTTGAGCAAGGTCGATCTCATCCTTGTCGCCAACAAGGACATGGCGGCGCGACTGCCAAAGGGGGAGGGCATAGAATCGCTTGAAGGTGTGCCGACCGTTTCGTTCACCAGCGGCATGGCCGAGTGGCGCGAGGTCGATGTCTGGGATTTCACCGGCCCCGATGGTGCGCTGCACAGGCACGAGCATCGACCGCGCATGAGCTGTCGCAGCGTGCCTGCCGTTCTGGAAGCCATCCATGCTGGCGTGGGCGTCGGGCTTCTTCCCGATATCGTTTGCGCCGAAGGGCTGCGGCACGGAACGCTGGTGCGCCTGCTGCCTGACTATCAGATGTCCCAGGCCACCATCTATCTGGTGTTCACGGCATCGCGCGGCTTGCCGACGGCGGTGCGCACGCTTGTCGATTTCCTCGTCGAACGCTTCCGAACGTTCAACGTTGCCGCCGAGGGTGATCGCGCGGGTACAGCGTAAGTCTGTCCTTCTCGGCGTGCCGGACATCTTGTCCAGCAGACATGGCGCCTATCTTGAAAGAGGTGTCGGTTCGGGTGCGCCTCGTTCGTCCTTGAAGCGATGCCAACGTTCAAGGGAGAAGAATCATGTCCTATGTCGACGGTTTTATCGTTGCCGTGCCGAAGAAGAATATCGAGGCATACAAGGCGCTTTCGGCCAAGGCCGGCGCTGTCTGGAAGTCACATGGCGCGAAGGATTATGTCGAATGCGTCGCGGACGACGTGCCCTATGGCGAGTTGACGTCGTTTCCGCGTGCGGTTCAGGCAACCGATGACGAAGTCGTGGTGTTTTCGTGGATCACTTATGATTCGCGCGAGCAGCGTGATGAGATTAATGCGAAGGTCATGGCGGATCCTGACCTGCAGGTCACCGAATGCCTTGATATCTTCGATGGCAAGCGGATGATCTATGGCGGTTTCGTTCAGCTGCTTTGGCTTTGACGCGAACCGATCACCGGCATTGACATGGCGGCGGGTGCGCGCGACCTCTGGGCGGAGTTCATGTCCGGAGGTGCCCTATGCCACAAAAAATTCTCAGCCTGCAGACCCGCGGGCAGGGCCTTTATGAGTTTACCGATCAGATCGCTGCCTTCGTGCGGTCGGCCGATATGGAATCCGGGCTGCTCACCGTTTTCGTGCGGCACACCTCGTGTTCGATGCTCATTCAGGAGAACGCGGATCCGGATGTGCGCACCGATCTCAATGGATTCTTTCGCCGCCTCGTGCCGCCATCGTCCGATCCGTCGATGCGCTGGATCGTCCACACGATGGAAGGACCGGATGACATGCCCGCCCATATCAAGGCGGCGCTGACGCAGGTCTCGATCGGCATTCCCGTGATGGATGGTCGCCTTGTTCTCGGCACCTGGCAGGGGATCTATCTGTTCGAACATCGCGAAAGTCCGCACAGGCGCGAGGTCGTGCTGCATCTTGGCAACTGAACCAAATGTGAACGGCCGGTTCGAACATCGTTCATTTTCAGACGTTTATCGTTTGTCCAATCCCGCAAGGGAGACCATTGATAACAAATGAAAGCATGAACATGACCCATTTTATCGCCAAAGCTTCGTTCGCCGCCATCCTTGCAATTGCGTCCATTCCCGCGACGTTCTCGGTTGCGTCAGCCGCCAGCCCCGAGCGTGCATCGGTCATCGAGATCCAGTACCACCGCCCCGCTCCGCCGCGCGCATGCTCGCCGATCCGGGCCGTAGAGAAGGCGCGTTATGCCGGTCTGCGCAATGCGCGCGTCACTGATATCACGCCGCGCCGCGTTGTCGTTTCCGGCCGTGGCTATCGCGGCCATTGGGACCGCATGTTCTTCGCGAACGTTCGCGGTTGCCCCGAGATTCGTCGCTGATCCGCCGCTAATCGGATCTAGCCACAATAGGAACTGCATCGCCTTGGCCGCGCCATTTTCAGCCTGCTTTGTGCGAATCGCATAACAATGCGTTTATCCGGGAGGGCCGTTCTTTTGACCGGCCGAGAGAATCGAAAAAGGAGCGCGGTCGCGACCGCGTGATATGGAGATTTCGATGATGCAGTTTCTGACCAAGGCGGGGATTGCCCTGGTACTGAGCGCCGGCACGCTTGCCGGCGCTACGGTTCCGGCCTCCGCTCAGGTGGACATCTACATAGACGGCGGTCGTCCGCCACCGCCTCCAGGCTACGGGCGCCCACCACCGCCTCCAGGCTATGGCCGGCCGCCACCGCCGCCGGTTTATGGCCGCCCACCGCCGCCACCCCCGTATGGCGGCCGGCCGCGTGGTTGCGATCCGCGTCTGGCTGAAGACAAGGCGATGGATTACGGCTTCCGCCGTGCCCGTGTGGTCGATATCACGCCGCGTCGGGTGATCGTGCAGGGCTTCACGCGTCGTGGGCCCGACGAGATCACCTTCGGTAACGTTCGCGGATGCCCGGTCCTGCGCTGATAGGCCGGTTCCGATAGTTTGAAATGAAACCACCCCTGCCTGCGTGGAGACGCGGACAGGGGTGGTTTCGTTTTGGGGTGATGTTTCTGCTGCCGCCGCGGCGGTTAGACTTTCGGCG
This sequence comes from Rhizobium sp. UBA1881, assembly GCF_002338015.1. Taxonomy (NCBI): domain Bacteria; kingdom Pseudomonadati; phylum Pseudomonadota; class Alphaproteobacteria; order Hyphomicrobiales; family Rhizobiaceae; genus Rhizobium; species Rhizobium sp. UBA1881. Next base: position 3,363 of record NZ_DDHH01000077.1, on the reverse strand, counting down.
CGTTTTCGCCGGCAGCCGAGGTCGCAAGCGGCGCCTGGCTGTCGGAGGAGACGACCGAGGTCGGCAGCGGCGTGCCGCGCTTGCGTTCGCGAGCGAGCGTCAGCAGGCCGGAGCAGATGATCAGCAAGATGCCGCCCGCCATCGGCAGGTCGATCGCGTCGTCGAAGATCAGGTAGCCGAAGGCGATCGCCCAGAGCATCTGGCTGTATTGTGGCGGCGCCACGAGATTGGCGGGCGCGATGCGGGCGGCGGTCATCAACAGCACGTTGCCGGCTGCGCCAAGCAGGCCGTAGCTTGCGATGAACAGCCACTGCCGTGGTGTCGGCATGACGAATTGCGAGGCCATCAGGACGCCGCTGACGATGATGGTGCCGAGCAGGGCGGCGCCGTACAGCGACAGGCGCTTTTCGGCCGGACCCATTTTTCTCAGCACAACGATCGAAATCGCCGCAGTCAGGCCGCCGATTGCCGCCGCCAGATGACCGACCGAGAGTTCGCGGAAGCCGGGACGCAGCACCACCAGAACGCCGAGGAAGCCGACGATGACGGCCGCCCAGCGCTGCCAGCGGACATCTTCCTTGAGGAAGATGACGGACAGGATGGTGACGAAGGAGGGCAGCAGGAAGAGCAGGCAGAAGGCTTCCGCCATCGGCAGCAGCGTGAAGGTGATGATCGAGGCAATGGCGCCGATCGCGCCGCAGACGAAGCGTACGAGCCACAGCGCGCGGTTGGTCGAGCGCACGACATCCAGCCAGGAATCGTCCTTGGCCTTGATGAAGGGCAGGGCGGCGGTACCGAACAGCGCGCCGATGAAGGCGATCTCGTAGGACGGGATGCTGCCGTGGAGAATCTTGATCGAAGCGTCGCTAAACGCGAACACGGCATAGGCGGCAAACGCGATGAGAACGCCGCGCGCAGGCGAATGGGGAGCAGTCATGGGAGCAGTTTCAATTTGAAGAGAGCTTCGGGCGCCGGAGCATCGTTGCCGACGAGGCGGTATAATTCAGAATGCTGCCCTGCACAATTGCCGAGAAAGGCGCTTCGCTTTTAAAGCAAGCGGTGTGATGACGGCGCCACGCCGCGCCAGGCGTGGCGGCGATCCGCCACCACGTTTCGTCAATGGAACCCGCTCAGTTGGAGCCGCGTCTGAGCGCCGGCCCATAGTCGCGGTAGATGCTGAGGCAATCGGTGTAGCTCAGCGATTCGTTGGCGCCGTAGATCACATGCGCGCTTGATGCGTTTGTAGACGCTTCCTCTGATACGAAGAGGATGGCTTCGCCCAGCGACTTGCCGGTGATCGGCGCATCGGTGCCATCGTCGAGCGTTATTCCCTTTATGACTGCGGCAATCTCGCGGTGGCTGAAAACTGCCTGTCTGTCTTCCGGTGTCATTGCCTTTACCTCGAACTGAAACTGAAAATGAATGGTTCTATCGTTGCCGGCCAATACCTGCGCCGACGATCGCGCGATGCCATCGCCTTGCGGGTTCGATGGCAGGCAGACGTGCGCGAGCACGGCCTTTTCGCGTCTGTATACGTCGATCTGATGTCGCCGGCGGCCGCCAGCGTCGGATATCCGATCGACATATTATGGACATATGGCCCGATCGCCGCCGGACAAGATCGCTTCCTTCAATCCCCTGTGAATTTAAAAGGAGCCGGCGTGAATTCACGCGGTGATTGCGGGCGAAGGCTGCACGGCGACGAATTGGCAAGTGACGGGCGGATCGCTATATCAGGCCCAACGCGTGCAAGCATTGACTGGAAGGTGAACCGACATGTTTCAAACGGCGATGATCGATCAGGCCGACAAGAAGGAATTCTATCGCGAGCTCGCGCAGCAGCTGACCGGGCTGCTTCACGGCGAGCGCGATGTCATCGCCAACGCGGCCAACACCTCGGCGCTGATGTTCGAGATGATGCCGGAGCTCAACTGGGCCGGTTTCTATTTCCTGAAGTCGAAGGACGAACTGGTGCTCGGGCCGTTCCAGGGGCGTACCGCCTGCGTGCGGATCGCGGTCGGACGCGGCGTCTGCGGGACGGCGGTCGAGAAGGGTCAGTCGATCCTCGTCGAGGACGTGCATGCCTTCCCCGGCCATATCGCCTGTGACGCTGCCTCACGCTCGGAGCTTGTCGTGCCGCTCAGCCACAATGGCGAGATCCTCGGCGTCATCGATCTCGACAGCCCTGTCACGTCACGCTTCGATGCGGACGATCAGGCGGGGATCGAGGCGCTGGCGGATATTTTCGTTGCGGCCAGTTACTGACGTCGATTTCCTTCAGTGAACGAGAAGAGGCTGCGCCCGGACAGAGCGCAGCCTCTTTTGTTTGTCCTGTCACTCAGGACTTCTTCTTCTTGGCCTCATCGTCGATCAGCTCGTACCACATGGCGTTGAGGACGGCGAAGGCGGCCGCGAGCGGCAGGCCAAGGATCCATGCGAAATACCACATCCTATTTCTCCTTCAGTATGCGTGACCGCTTTTGTCGGTGATCTGCTTCTCGTCGACCTTGCCCCAGAGCACTTTGTAGACCCAGGCCGTGTAGGCGAGGATGATCGGCAGGAAGATCAAAGTGACGACGAGCATGATAAACAGCGTCAGGTGGCTCGACGATGCATCCCAGACCGTCAGGCTCGACTTCGGATCGAGCGAGGAGGGCAGGATGAAGGGGAACATCGAG
>NZ_DDHH01000077.1:0-502 GCF_002338015.1 Rhizobium sp. UBA1881 | reverse complement strand
AGGATGAAGGGGAACATCGAGACGCCGACGGTCGAGATGATGCCGAAGATCGACAGCTTGCTGAAAAGCAGCGTGCCGACCTCCAGCCTGGCGCGGATGGCGATCAGGGTGGCGAGGGCACCGGCGAAGCCGGCGACCGGGGCGATCATCATCCAGGGGTAGGTGCCGTAATTGGCGAGCCATGAGCCCTCATGGGTCGCCGTCTTCAGAAGCGGGTTCGAGGGGCCGTCGGTAACGATGGCGCTCGAGATCGTGTAGCCGTTGACACCCAGCGCCAGGAAGACGCCGCCGAGCGCGAAGAGCACGATGACGAGGATGGCGGCGATGCTGCCATAGGCACGCGCGCGCGCCGCCACGGGACCGCTCGATTTCAGCACCAGCCAGGCGGCCCCGTGCATGCTGAGCATCGCGACGGAGAGCAGACCACAGAGCAGAGCATAGGGGTTGAGCAGGCCGATGAAGGTGCCTTCATAGAAGATGCGCATGTCGGCCGGATCGAAGC
>NZ_DDHH01000038.1:0-8569 GCF_002338015.1 Rhizobium sp. UBA1881 | reverse complement strand
TCGACCATGGCGGCGTTCTGCTGCGTCACCTGGTCCATCTGGTTGACGGCCGTATTGACCTCCTTGAGGCCGGTCGACTGCTCCTTGGCGGCCGTGGCGATCGAGTGGATGTGGTCGTTGATGGCGTTGACGCGGCGCTCGATCTGCGAGAGCGCCTCACCGGTTTCCTGCACCAGCTTGACGCCGATCTGGACTTCGCCGCCGGACTTGGTGATCAGGCCCTTGATATCCTTGGCGGCCGTTGCCGAGCGCTGCGCGAGTTCGCGAACTTCCTGTGCGACGACGGCAAAGCCCTTGCCCGCTTCGCCGGCACGCGCTGCCTCGACACCGGCGTTCAGCGCCAGCAGGTTGGTCTGGAAGGCGATTTCGTCGATGACGTTGATGATCTGGCTGATTTCGCGCGAGGCCTGCTCGATGCGGCCCATGGCATCGACGGCGTTGCGAACGACGACACCCGACTTGCCGGCATCGTCCTTGGCCTCGGAGACCATGACGCTGGCTTCCTGGGCGCGATCGGTGGAGTTGTTGACGACGGCAGTGATCTCGTCCAGCGCGGCAGAGGTCTCCTCGAGAGCCGCCGCCTGCTGTTCCGTGCGCTTGGAGAGGTCGTCGCTGGCGGCGCGTAGTTCGTTGGTGTTGCCGTGGAAGCCCTCGGCGGTCTCGCGCACTTCGCGCATGGTCGATTGCAGCGTGGCAAAGGTGCTGTTGACGTTCTTCTGCAGTTCGGCAAAGGCGCCCTGGAAATTGCCGCGCATGGTCTGGGTCAGATCGCCTTCAGAGAGGCTCGCGATAACACGGCGGGTTTCGCCGACGCCGCCATCGACACCCGACAGCAGCTGGTTGATGTTGCTGGCGAACTGGTTGAGGTTGTCGTCCTGGTAATCCTTGTCGATCCGGCGCGAGAAATCTCCGGCGGCAGCGGCGGCCACGACGACGGACATGCTGGACTGCAGGTCGTCGCTCTTGGCGCGCATGGCGGCTTCCTGCGCGTTCATGCGGCGAACGGCGAGGCCATTTTCCTTGAACACCGCGACGGCAGCGGCCATTTCGCCGATCTCGTCGTTGCGGCCGGGGAAAGGAACATCGGTGTCGAAGTTGCCGTCGGCGACATTCTTGATCGCCTCGGTGACCTTCTTGATCGGACGCGAGAGATGGATGGTGCCGACATAAAGGCCCATGCCGATGCCGGCCGCGATGCCGAAGCCGGTGATGCCGAGAACAAGCCAGAGGACCGAAGTGCGGAAGCTTTCGACTTCCTGGTTGACGGCGTCGAGCGTCGCCTTGTCGGTGGCGACGATCGCGTCGATCTCGGCCTGGAAGGCCTTGCGGTTGGCGCGGTTGGCGTCGTTGTTGCCCTGCTCGTTGGCCGCCTGCGGGCTGACCTCGGTGCCGAGGCGCGCGGTTTCGGCGCGGAAGGCGCGGAATTCGGCCGAGCGGGCCTTGAGCTTGTTGAACGCATCCATCTGGTTGTCGGGAACCAGCGGCGTCCAGGATGTGATGGTGGCATCGATCTGGTCGAGTGCGGCGAGCAGACCCTTGGCGAAGCTTGCGGCGTCCTTTGTCGAGGGCGCACCATAGATGCCGCGCGCTTCCATGACGGTCGCGGTCACGTAGCGGTTCAGGCGCTCGCCGGAATAGGCGCGGCTGGCGGCATCCTCATAGGCGGAGAGATTATCGTTGTAGCGCTGCACGGCCCAAAGTGCGGTCGCGCCGATAACCAGCGCGACACAGGACATGGCGCATACGAGTATGTTGATCTTGCCTCGGATTTTCAAAGGATCCCCCCAATAAGACTAGAGGCCGAAAACTGGATGCCCGGCCGTTAGATCAAATTGCGCTAAAACAATTAATGTTGAATTTCCGATATTTTCGCCGGCTACTATAAAAAATCATCCATGAACGATGGTTGCCGGCGCGATTTTTTGCGCGAAAAACGTACAGAGGCTCGATAGGCGCACGTTTGGGCTGCGGAAACGGAATAAAATGATAGCGAGCGGGATGTGCGCCCGATGGCGCAATCATTAACAGCATCTGCTAATTTTCACACCCAAGAGGCGAGCAGAGCGGATTCTCCCTGCGATAATTGACTTTCGCGACCTTCGTCCGTATAAGCCGCCGCACGTCCGGTCATATAAGGCTTTTTGAGCCTCCCGCCGTTCGAAAAACAACGCTCCTTGCATTATGCAAATTCAAGAAGGGCCGCACTCCGCGGTGATTAAAATAAATGAAGCGTACTTACCAACCTTCCAAGCTTGTTCGCAAGCGTCGTCACGGTTTCCGTGCACGTATGGCTACCAAGGGCGGCCGTAAGGTCATCGTTGCTCGTCGCGGCCGCGGCCGCAAGCGTCTTTCGGCCTAAGGCCGGAAGTGCCCGATCAGATGACGGGCGATCCGACGACCAAAGATCCCAAAATAACTGCCGGGCGGCTGAAAAGCCGCCCGCAGTTTCTTGCTGTTCGCAATGGCGAAAAACGCAGGGGTGGATTCTTCCTTCTCGAGGTGCTCGACAGGAAGGAACCCGATACCGAAGCCCGCGTCGGCTTCACCGTCACCAAGAAGCATGGCAACGCGGTTGAAAGAAACCGCATGCGTCGGCGCCTGAAAGAGGCGGTACGGCTGCATGCAGGGTTTGCAATGAAGCCCGGACACGACTATGTGGTTGTCGCGCGAAGGGACGTGCTCCAAGCATCCTTCCATCAATTAGCCGCTGAGCTTACGGCTCGCGTCGAGACGAAGCCGAAACACAAGCGGTCCGGAGACGGCCGCCCCAGGAACGTATGATGCAAAACAACCGCAACTACTTCATTGCGATCGCCCTCTCCGTGCTGATCGTTCTCGGGTGGCAATTCCTTTACATGAATCCGCGCATCGAAGCGCAGCGCAAGGCCGAGCTTGCCCAAAAGGCACAGCAGACGACCCAGCAGACGCAGACACCGGCAGCGAATGGCGCGCAGACGAATGGCGCCGCTCCGACAGGCCAGGCGCCCGCGACCACGTCGCTGGCCGACGCGCTCGCCAAGAACCCGCGCGTCATCATCGACACGGCAGCGCTTTCCGGCTCGATCAACCTTGCCGGCGGCCGTCTCGACGACCTCAAGCTCAAGGGCTACCACGAGACCGTGGATGACTCGAGCCCGATCATTACGCTCTTCAGCCCATCGGAAACCAAGGACGGCTACTTCGCCGAACTCGGCTATATCGGCGACGCCGCGACCGGCAACGTCCCCGGCCCCTCGACGCTCTGGACGGCTCCCGAAGGCGCGAAGCTGACCGAGAAGACCCCGGTTACGCTGACCTATACCAATGACAAGGGCATCACATTCGCCCGCACGATCTCGGTCGACGAACGCTACATGTTCACGATCACCGACAAGATCACCAATGCCGGCCAGGCGCCCGCTGCACTCTCCTCCTACGGCCGCGTGACGCGCTACAACAAGCCCGCCGTCGCTTCGACCTACGTGCTGCACGAAGGCTTCATCGGCGTGATCGGCGAAGATGGCCTGATCGAGAGCAAGTATGCTTCCGTCGAGAAGGAAGCCGTGACGCCGGCAACGGCAACCGGCGGCTGGCTCGGCATCACCGACAAGTACTGGGCCGCGACGATCATTCCGCCGCAGACGACCGCTTACGACGCACGCTTCAGCCACTTCACGGATGGCCAGCCGCGCTTCCAGGCCGACTACAAGCAGAACGCCGTCACCGTCGCACCGGGCCAGTCGCTTGAGCTGAAGAACCTTGTCTTCGCCGGCGCCAAGGAAGTTCCCGTCATCGACGGCTACGAGGCAACCTACCAGATCCCGCGCTTCGACCGCCTGATCGACTGGGGCTGGTTCTACTTCCTGACGAAGCCGATGTTCAAACTGATGGACTTCTTCTTCCGTTACTTCGGCAACTTCGGCGTCGCGATCCTGATGACCACGATCGTCGTCAAGGCGCTGTTCTTCCCGCTCGCCAGCAAGCAGTACGCTTCCATGGCGAACATGAAGCGCGTGCAGCCGAAGATGGAAGAGCTGAAGGCGAAGTTCGGCGACGACCGCATGGGCCTGCAGCAGGCGACCATGGCACTCTACAAGGAAGAAAAGATCAACCCGATCGCCGGTTGCTGGCCGATCGCGCTGCAGATCCCGATCTTCTTCTCGCTCTACAAGGTGATCTACATCACCATTGAGATGCGCCACGCGCCGTTCTTCGGCTGGATCCAGGACCTTTCGGCACCCGATCCGACCTCGTTCATCAACCTGTTCGGCCTGCTGCCGTTCGCCGCTCCGACCTTCCTGCATCTCGGCGTCTGGCCGCTGATCATGGGTGTCACGATGTTCCTGCAGATGCGCATGAACCCGACGCCCCCGGATCCGACGCAGGCGATGATCTTCAACTGGATGCCGCTGGTCTTCACCTTCATGCTGGCGAGCTTCCCGGCCGGTCTGGTCATCTACTGGGCCTGGAACAACACGCTGTCAGTCATCCAACAGGGCGTCATCATGCGCCGCCACGGCGTGAAGATCGAGCTCTTCGACAATCTGAAGGGGCTGTTCAAGCGAAAGCCGGCGCCCACAGAGAAATAGCAAAAAGCCCCGGTTCGCCGGGGCTTTTTCTTTTGTGGCACACGGATGCTTCTTAGGACAATCGGGCCTGCCGGTTGACAAAATCGCCCGAAACCTGAATGCCATAGGTTCACTGGAATTGGACGCGCTGGAAAAGGCCGAATGACCGACAATAAAGACAAGCCGCTCTTCGGCCGCCCCTGGATCTTCATCCGTGGCGTGCCTTCCCTGAAGTTCCTGCCGCCGGAAGGGCCGGCCGAGGTGGCCTTTGCCGGCCGCTCGAATGTCGGCAAGTCGTCGCTGATCAACGCGCTCGTCGGCCAGCATGGCCTGGCGCGCACCTCGAACACGCCGGGACGTACGCAGGAACTGAACTATTTCGTGCCCGAGGGCTATTCCGGCGAGGCCGGCGATCTGCCGCCGATGGCGCTGGTCGACATGCCGGGCTACGGCTACGCCAAGGCGCCGAAGGAGCATGTCGACGCCTGGACCAAGCTGGTGTTCGACTACCTGCGTGGCCGCGCGACGCTGAAGCGCGTCTATGTGCTGATCGACAGCCGCCACGGCATCAAGAAAAACGACGACGAGGTTCTCGATCTGCTCGACAAGGCCGCCGTCTCCTATCAGGTGGTGCTGACCAAGACCGACAAGATAAAGCCGCCGGCGGTGGTGAAGCTGCTTGCCGAGACGGCCGAGAAGATCAAGAAGCGCCCCGCCGCCTATCCCGGGATCATCGCTACCTCGTCCGAAAAGAGCGAAGGGCTGGACGATCTGCGCGAGGCGATCGCGCTCACCGTGGGCGCCGATCACTGGAAGTGAGGTGGAGGCGCCCCAGTGGTGTTGACAGGGCGCCCCCGTTTGCTGCCTGAACTCAAGATTACATCTTCGGCAGCAAGACCTTGTCGATGACGTGAATGACGCCGTTCGACTGCTTGACGTCGGCGATCGTGACATGGGCGACGCCGCCGCTTTCGTCGGTCAGCGTGATCTTGCCCATGTCTTCCTTGGCCTTCAGCACGCAGCCGCCGACCGTCTTGATGTCATGCTCGCCGCCATCATCCTTGATCATCTTGGCGACGGTCTTGGCCATGGCATCGGCAGCCACGACGTGGCAGGTGAGAATCTTGGTGAGCTTGGCCTTGTTCTCAGGCTTCAGCAGCGTGTCGACAGTGCCGGCGGGGAGTGCCGCGAAAGCTTCGTTGGTCGGCGCGAAGACCGTGAACGGACCCTTGCCTTCGAGCGTCGAGACCAGACCGGCTGCCTTGACGGCGGCGACCAGCGTCGTGTGATCCTTCGACTTCATGGCATTCTGGACAATGTTCTTGGTCGGATACATGGCAGCGCCACCGACCATCGGGTTCTTGGCCTGCGCGGCAAAGGCGATTGCGGATACGGCGACTGCAAGGGCTGTCGTGCGCAGTGCGGACTTGATCATGACTGTTCTCCTCATCCGTCCGCTCGCGGGTCGCCGGCTGAATGCATCAGCGTCGCTGGGACATGAGGATCTACGGAAGGTTGTCAGAAAAAGTTTCAGCCGATCTTACGGCCGGTGCGCGGCGCCGCTTGCAACGACGGGGCCGGTCGGCGCGCCCGTCGGCGAGCCACCGAAGGGTTCGAGGCTGACCGCGAAGCTCGTGCCCTCGCCGATGGCGGAGCGCATGTCGACCGGGATGACCAGTTCGCCGTCGCCGCCCTCTCCCGCCGCGAAGATGCCGAGCGACTTTGGCGTGCCGCCTTCGGGCAACAGCCACAGCTCGAGCGACTTCTCCTCCGGCTTGCCCGCGGCGACCGGAATGATCCGCATCCGGCCGGTTTGCGCTTCATAGGAAGCCAGCAGATTGACCTGGCTCGCTGGTCCCGACAATTGCGCGACCAGCGGCGGAACGGTCGGCTTCAGCGGCGATACCGTCGCGACCGTCAGCGACAGGGCAGCCGACGTGATGACGAGCGAGACGGCGGCGAGACAGCGCCAGAAGAAAAGGGAATTCCAAACGCCCCTGCCCGGCACGGCTGCCTGCTGCGGAGTGCCGAACAGGCGGGCTTCGACCTGCTTGAAGGTCTCCTGGCCGGGGGTGACGGCGTCATAATCGTCGTTGAACGTCGAGAGGTTGGCCTCCCAGCGACTGACGATCGCGGCGAACTGCCGGTCGACGCGCATGCGGTCCTCGACGACACGCCGATCCTGGAAAGAGAGAACACCGAGAACATACTCACCGGCGAGTACCTCATCGCGGGAGCGACCTCCCTTGCTTTGATCGGACGACGTCATCGTTCCAGGCACTCTCTCAGCTTCAATAGGCTGCGCCGCAGCCATGTGCGCATCGTGTTCAGGGGCACGCCGAACTCACCGGCCAGTTCCTGATAGCTCAGCCCTTCGACATAAGCCCGTCTGACCGCCACCGCACGATCAGCTTCCAACTGTTCCATGCAGGTGTCAATCCGCCTTCCTTCATCGCGGATCACAGTTGTCGCTTCCGGATCAAGTTGGCTGTCTGCGAGATCATAGGCACTGTCCAATTCGTCGGCTACCGGCTTGCGGCTTCTCAGGGTGTCGATCGCCTGGTTGCGCGCGATCGCCGCAAGCCAGGAAGAAGGCGTTCCCGAAGAGATCGCGAAGGCGGAAGCGCGCTGCCAGACCTTGATATAGACCTCCTGCAATGCTTCCTCCCCCTCCGTCTTGTCCTTCAAGATACGCAGGCAGATGGCAAAAAGTTTCGGGCTTGTTTCACGGTACAGAGCCACGAAAGCCTTTCGGTCGCGCATTGCAACCCGACCGATCAGTTCGGCGATTTCCTCGCTCGTCATGCCGTGTCTCTTCCCCAATGTCCTTCCCTAACTATGGGTGTTCGGTCACGCTTGGCAAGACGGCGGGGTGTGGGCAAATTGCGCGAACTATCGGGCCATTGATTATTCCATCTGTCAAAAACTTGGGATAAAAGGCCGCAACCATTTTTCTGCGGGGTATCCGATGACCGAGACCGAAAGCGAAATCCAGGCACGGCTGCTGGCACAGGCGCTGCCCTTCATGCAGCGTTACGAGAACAAGACGATCGTCGTGAAATACGGCGGCCATGCCATGGGCAATCCCGAGCTCGGCAAGGCCTTTGCCAGCGATATCGCGCTTCTGAAGCAGTCGGGCGTCAACCCGATCGTCGTGCACGGCGGCGGACCGCAGATCGGCGCGATGCTGACGAAGATGGGCATCGAATCGAAATTCGAAGGCGGCCTGCGCGTCACCGACGCCAAGACGGTCGAGATCGTCGAAATGGTTCTGGCCGGCTCGATCAACAAGGAAATCGTCGCGCTGATCAACCAGACGGGCGAATGGGCGATCGGCCTTTGCGGCAAGGACGGCAACATGGTCTTCGCCGAAAAGGCGCGGAAGACCATCAAGGACCCGGACAGCAACATCGAGCGCGTTCTCGACCTCGGCTTCGTCGGCGAAGTGGTTGAAGTCGACCGCACGCTGATCGACCTTCTGGCCCGCTCGGAAATGATCCCCGTCATCGCCCCGGTTGCCCCGGGCCGCGACGGCGCGACCTACAACATCAACGCCGACACGTTCGCAGGCGCCATTGCCGGCGCGCTCAACGCGACGCGCCTCTTGTTCCTCACCGACGTTCCCGGTGTCCTCGACAAGCAGGGCAACCTGATCAAGGAACTCTCGGTCTCGCAGGCCCACCAGCTGATCGCCGACGGCACGATTTCCGGCGGCATGATCCCGAAGGTCGAGACCTGCATCGACGCGATCAAGGCCGGCGTCCAGGGCGTCGTCATCCTGAACGGCAAGACCGCACATTCCGTGCTGCTCGAGATTTTCACCGAGCGTGGCGCGGGTACGCTGATCGTTCCGTAAGGGCGGTCGTTTTTCTTCTCGGACGGGTGAAGTCCCCTCCCCAACCCCTCCCTACAAGGGGGAGGGGCTTGCTGGGTGCACCCTCTTCACAAAACCGAAGCCTCTCGACATACGCTGATGGTATGAGATGGCACAGAGGGCGCCACGAGTTAGCCCCTCCCCCTTG
>NZ_DDHH01000124.1:0-4473 GCF_002338015.1 Rhizobium sp. UBA1881 | reverse complement strand
CGCCACTGGCGCCCGTTTCTGTTTCAAGCGGACCGTCGAAGCAGTCATTGACCTTTGAGAAAACTGTGCAAAGCGGCAGTCATTTGATTCGCGATGATTTTTTTCCCCGATCGGCTATCCTACAGTCTGGGTGATTCGGATGCCGACACCTCGCAATCCGGTCGTTGTTTGAGAATAACGGGGATAGATATGGCTCAGCCAAGCGTAGCGCGTGAACCGTCCATGGAAGAAATCCTGGCGTCGATCCGCCAGATCATCGAAAGCAATGAGCCGGGCGCGGGCAGGGCACTCTCCGCATCGCTGCCGCCTGTTTACGGTGATGATGAAGACGATCACGGCTCCGACATTCATCTGACGGTCGATCAGGCCTATGCCGGCGTGGAATTCCCCGATCCCGCACCGCAGCAGACCGATCCGCGCTTCGTCGCCGCCAATTCCGCGGGCTCGGCCCCCGCGCAGGAAGCGCCGCGCGCCGCCATGTCGCTCGCGGATGTCGCCGCCCGCGTTCGCGCCGCCTCCGAGCGCAACACGCTGCAGCCTCAGCGCGAACCGCCCCTCGAATTCCGCCAGCAGCCGGCGCCTGTCGCACCGGCCCCTGTCATGGAAGCTCAGCCGCAGCAGCAAGTCGCCGAGGAGCACCCGGTGATGCAGCAGGCGGCTCCGGCGCCGCAGCGCGCACCCGAGCCCGTGTTGGCTGACGAACCAGCCGCGATGGCGTTCGAAATGCCGCCTCAGCAGCCGGTGGCCGTAGAGGCCGAAGCCGTTCAGCCCGCAGCCGCGCCGGTTCAGGAGCAGGTCGCAATCGCTCCGCCCATGGCTGCCGCGCCGATCGCAGCACAGCCGCTCTACGCCGAGCCGGTCTCCGTGCCGCTGTCGGATCGCCTTCTGCCGAGCCTGATGGACGAAACCCAGCAGTCGCTGCTGTCGCAGGATGCCGGCCTGCAGATCGCCCGCTCCTTCGAGGAACTGGCTGCCGCCATCGATGGCGCCGAGCGCCGCTCGCTGGACGAGATCGCCGAAGACATGCTGCGCCCGATGCTCCGCGACTGGCTCGACGACAACCTGCCGACCCTGGTCGAGCGCCTCGTGCGCGAAGAGATCGAGCGCGTGGCGCGCGGCCCGCGCCGCTGATCGGATCCGTCGCTTTTTACAAAGAGCCGCTCCGGTCCCCGGGGCGGCTTTTTTATTGACTTGCTGGCGGGCATCCTATTTACAACCCGCATCCAGAAAACCTCCAGATTTGGTCCAAAAATGCTCGAAAAGACCTACGATTCCGCAGCCGTTGAACCGAAGATCGCCGCGAAATGGGACGAGGCGGACGCTTTCCGCGCGGGCGCCAACGCCAAGCCGGGCGCCGAAAGCTTCACCATCGTGATCCCGCCGCCGAATGTGACGGGTTCGCTGCACATGGGCCACGCGCTGAACAACACGTTGCAGGACATCATGGTCCGCTTCGAGCGCATGCGCGGCAAGGACGTGCTGTGGCAGCCGGGCATGGACCATGCCGGTATCGCCACGCAGATGGTCGTCGAGCGCAAGCTGATGGAACAGCAGCTTCCGGGCCGCCGCGACATGGGCCGCGAAGCCTTCATCGAGAAGGTCTGGGAGTGGAAGAACGAGTCGGGTGGCCTGATCTTCAACCAGTTGAAGCGCCTCGGCGCCTCCTGTGATTGGTCGCGCGAGCGCTTCACCATGGACGAAGGCCTGTCCGAGGCTGTCCTCGAAGTCTTCGTCAGCCTCTACAAGGAAGGCCTGATCTACAAGGACAAGCGTCTCGTCAACTGGGACCCGAAGCTGCTGACCGCGATTTCGGACATGGAAGTCGAGCAGCTGGAGGTCAAGGGCAATCTCTGGCACTTCCGCTATCCGCTGGAAGCGGGCGTCACCTACCAGTACCCGATCGCTTTCGACGAGGAAGGCAAGCCGACGGAATTCGAGACGCGCGACTACATCGTCGTCGCAACGACCCGTCCGGAGACGATGCTCGGCGATACCGGCATCGCGGTTAATCCTGAAGACGAGCGCTACAAGTCGATCGTCGGCAAGCATGTCATCCTGCCGATCGTCGGCCGCAAGATCCCGATCGTCGCGGATGACTACGCAGATCCGACCGCCGGCACCGGCGCCGTCAAGATCACGCCCGCGCATGACTTTAACGACTTCGAGGTCGGCAAGCGCGCCGGTTTGCGCGCCATCAACGTCATGAACATCGATGCCTCGATCTCGATCAAGGAGAACGAGGACTTCCTCGAAGGTCTCGATCATCCGGCAGCACTTCATGGCGCCTGGGACCGTCTGGAGGGTCAGGACCGTTTCACCGCCCGCAAGATCATCGTCGAGATTTTCGAAGAGGCAGGCCTGCTCGACAAGATCGAGCCGCACAAGCATGTGGTCCCGCATGGCGACCGCGGCGGCGTGCCGATCGAGCCGCGCCTGACCGACCAGTGGTGGGTCGACAACAAGACGCTGGCCCAGCCGGCGATCGCGTCCGTCCGTGAAGGCCGCACCAATTTCGTGCCTAAGAATTGGGAAAACACCTATTTCCAGTGGATGGAAAACATCCAGCCCTGGTGCATCTCGCGTCAGCTGTGGTGGGGTCACCAGATTCCCGCCTGGTACGGTCCCGATGGCCAGGTCTTCGTCGAGAAGACCGAGGAAGAAGCGCTGCAGGCCGCCATCCAGCACTACATCGCCCATGAGGGACCTTGGAAGGCTTGGGTCGAGGAGAAACTCGAGAACTTCCAGCCGGGCGAAATCCTGACGCGCGACGAAGACGTGCTCGACACTTGGTTCTCTTCCGCTCTCTGGCCGTTCTCGACCCTCGGCTGGCCGGAAAAGACGCCCGAGCTTGACCGCTACTATCCAACCAACGTTCTGGTCACCGGTTTCGATATCATCCCGTTCTGGGTTGTTCGCATGATGCAGATGGGTCTGCACTTCATGAAGGACGAGGACGGCGTTCCGGTCGAGCCGTTCCACACGGTCTATATCCACGCGCTGGTTCGCGACAAGAACGGCCAGAAGATGTCGAAGTCGAAGGGCAACGTCATCGACCCGCTGGAACTCATCGACGAGTACGGCGCCGACGCGCTGCGCTTCACGCTGGCGATCATGGCGGCTCAGGGCCGCGACGTGAAGCTCGATCCGGCCCGCATCGCCGGCTATCGCAACTTCGGCACCAAGCTGTGGAATGCGACGCGCTTCGCCGAGATGAACGGCGTGGTCAACGACCCGCATTTCATTCCTGAGGCAGCCGAGCTCACGGTCAACCGCTGGATCCTGACGGAACTGTCCCGCACCGAACGCGATCTCACCGAGGCGATCGAAGCCTATCGCTTCAACGATGCCGCCGGCGTGCTCTATCGATTCGTCTGGAACCAGGTCTGCGATTGGTACCTCGAATTGCTGAAGCCGATCTTCGGCGGCACGGACGAGGGCGCCAAGAAGGAGGCGCAGTCCTGCGTCGCTTACGTGCTCGAAGAGATCTACAAGCTGCTGCACCCGTTCATGCCCTTCATGACTGAAGAGCTCTGGGCGCATACGGCAGGCGAGGGTCGCGAGCGTGATGGCCTGGTTTGCCACGCCGAATGGCCGTCGCCGTCCTACGCCGACGACGCGGCAGCCGACGAGATCAACTGGCTGATCGACCTCGTCTCCGATATCCGCTCGGTTCGCTCCGAAATGAACGTACCACCGTCGGCCGTAGCCCCGCTCGTCTTCGTCAACGCCAACAGCCTGACGCGTGACCGGCTGTCGCGCCACGATGCGGCGATCAAGCGCCTCGCGCGTGTCGATGGCATTTCGCTGGCCGATCAGGCGCCGAAGGGTGCTGCCCAGATCGTGGCCGGCGAAGCGACGGTCTGCCTGCCGCTCGGCGCGCTGATCGATCTCGGTGCCGAAAAGGCCCGTCTCGAAAAGGCGATCGCCAAGACCGAGGCAGAAATGGCAAGGATCAACGGCAAGCTCTCCAACGAGAAGTTCGTCGCCAACGCCAACCCGGAGGTCGTCGCGGCCGAACGGGAGCGCCTGGAAGAGCTGACGGTCCAGCTTGCGAGCCTCAAGATCGCGCTCTCGCGTGTAGATGAAGCTTCGTAAAATCAACTTTCAATAGTATTTCATTCCAAGGC
The DNA here is from genome assembly GCF_002338015.1 of Rhizobium sp. UBA1881. Classification (NCBI taxonomy): domain Bacteria; kingdom Pseudomonadati; phylum Pseudomonadota; class Alphaproteobacteria; order Hyphomicrobiales; family Rhizobiaceae; genus Rhizobium; species Rhizobium sp. UBA1881. The sequence continues at coordinate 346 of NZ_DDHH01000124.1, read as the reverse complement.
GCCCGATGAAGAATCGGGCGCCTTTTTTCGAAAAATTAACCGTAATCAGGCCTTCCGCCGCCACAACTTGGCCGGAGCGGCACCATTTTTCAGCTTTTCCACGAAGTTTTTCCTAAAAATCGAACTGTTGTCAGAAGGTAACATATCTGTGCTCGTATAGAACGATCGCCCTATCGTTCGATCGATTCCGGGATTTTTTGAGATACATTTTCTAAATTGGGGAAATTTTGACGTGCCCGTCAATTTTTTACGTAAAGCATCCATTAGCTCACTTTTCAATCGCGCCCGGTCACGAAGTTGCCATTTTAACCTCCCGCCGTCACAGTCCCACCATCGCAATTGCCTC
>NZ_DDHH01000087.1:9155-12131 GCF_002338015.1 Rhizobium sp. UBA1881 | reverse complement strand
GAATAGACGTCGGCGGTATCGAACAGCGTCACTCCCGCCTCGATCGCGATATCCACCATCCGCGACGCCTCGGCGCCCGTCGTATTGCCCCACGCACCGAACAGCGGCCCCGAGCCGCCGAACGTGCCAGCGCCGAAACTCAACACCGGCACCCGAAGGCCGGACACACCAAGCTGTCTGTATTCCATCGTCAGTCTCCTGTTTCTTCACAAGAGATAGACACTCCACATGCGATGAAATAGATTGCCCTGGGGAATACAATTCATGAATTGAAGTCATCATGAGCAGACCAGACATCAACCGCTCCGGAGAGATGGAAGTCTTCGTCCGCGCCGTCGAACTGGGCGGCTTCACCGCCGCCGCCCACGCCTGCCGCATGACGCCATCGGCCGTCAGCAAGCTGGTCGCGCGGCTCGAAGCCCGGCTCGGCGCCCGCCTCGTCAACCGCTCCACCCGCAAGCTGCAACTGACGCCCGAGGGCTGCGCCTTTTATGAGCGCAGCGTCACCATTCTCGCCGATATCACTGAAGCCGAGCGTTCCGCATCGTCGGGAGAACTGGCCGCCGGCCCGGTGCGCATCAACACCAGCGCCTCCTTCGGCAACCACATCCTGGCGCCGCTCGTCTCGGGTTTCCTCGCGCTCCACCCCAGGATCACGCTCGATATCTCCCACACCGACAGGGTCGTCGACCTCCTCGACGACCGCGCCGACGTCGCCATCCGCGCCGGACCGCTGAAGAGCTCGACGCTGATCGCCCGCAAGCTCGGCGCGACGGACATGGTCATCGTCGCCTCGCCCGGCTACCTGGAAACGCATGGCACGCCCGCCACCGTGTCCGATCTCGAACATCACCGCCGCATCGGCCTCTCCTATGCCCGCAGCGTCGAGGGCTGGCCGATGCGCGATGGCGGCGACGTCATGCGGCTACCTCTCACACCGGGCATCCAGGTCGCCGATGGCGAGGCGATGCGGCACATGGCCTTGTCGGGCGCCGGCCTCGGCCGCCTCGCCCGCTTCACCGTCCGCGCCGACATCGAGGCCGGCCGCCTGGTCCCGCTCCTCGAAGACGTCAACCCTGGAGACACCGAGGAATTCCACGCCGTCTATATCGGCCAAGGCGGCCCCCTGCCGGCGCGGGTGCGCGCGCTGCTCGATTTCCTCGCCGCCAACGTCAGGATGTAGGACCCCAAGAATTCGCAATTGACCCCCGGCCCCGCCCGCGCCTATATCCACGGCACGCCATCGGCGCCCGCCGATTTTCCAGCAAAGCCTCTGCCGCTCCCCCAGACGTCGCATCGACCCGTCATCAGCATTGGCAAGACCTGCATCGGATAAGCCGTTGAAAGACGCCAGCCGCAAACTCCGAACCGCCAGCCTGCCGCGCTGGGCATTCCTGCTCGCCCTCTCCACCATCCTCGTCGTCGGCCTGGAAATGCTCGGCCTGCCAGCCTCGCTGCTGATCGGCCCGATGGTCGCGGCGATCGTGCTCGCGGTCTCGATCGGCCAGGGATCGCTGCGCGTCCCGCGCGGGCCGCTCCTGTTCGGTCAGGCGCTGGTGGGCTTCATGATGGCGCGTGCCATCACCGTCGACATCCTCCAGACGATGGCGACCGACGCGCCGCTCTTCCTTTCCATGATCTTCGCCGTCATCGCCGCCGCCGGCTTGCTCGGCTGGCTCTTGACCCGCTGGCAGGTGCTCCCAGGCACGACGGCGGTCTGGGGCTCGTCGCCGGGTGCCGCATCGGCCATGGTCATCATGTCGGAAGCCTATGGCGCGGACGCCCGCCTCGTGGCCTTCATGCAATATCTGCGCGTCGTCTTCGTGGCCGTCGCAGCCTCCGTCGTCGCCCGCCTGTGGGTGGCAGCCGATGGCGGCGAGCCGCCGCCGCTCATCCTGTTTCCGCCGATCGACTGGCCGGCCCTCATCGAAACCGTCGTGCTCACCGCTCTGTCGGCCTATTGCGCCACGCGCTTCCGCATTCCCGGCGGCACCATCATCGTCTCGCTGTTCACCGGTTCGCTGCTGCAGGGCTTCGGCCTGTTGAAGATCGAGCTCCCCATGTGGCTCTTGGCGATCAGCTACGCCCTGATCGGCTGGAGCATCGGCCTGCGCTTTACCCGCGGCATCATCGCCCATGCCGCCCGAGCCCTGCCGCGCGTCACCGCCTCGATCCTGACGCTGATGTCGCTGTGCGGCTGCATGGCCTATGCGCTGCATGTCTTCGCAGGCGTCGATCCGCTGACCGCCTATCTCGCCACCAGCCCGGGTGGTGCCGATTCCGTCGCGATCATCGCCGCCTCCAGCAATGTCGACGTCCCCTTCGTGATGGCCATGCAGACCGGCCGCCTGCTCATCATCCTCCTGACCGGCCCGATGCTCGCGCGCTTCATCGCCCGGCGCTCCGGCCTTGCGGAAAATCCTATCTAGAGGACACGCGCCTCAACCCCACCCATTGGCCGGGCGTCATGCCATAGGCCTTCTTGAAGTGCCGGTTGAAATGGCTCTGGTCGGCAAAGCCGGTGGCAAACGCCGCCTCAGCCAGCGCCTCCCCCGCCCCGATCATCGCACGCGCCTGCTGCAGCCGCCGCATCAGGAGATAGCGGTGCGGACTGGTCGCGAATGCCGCCCGGAAATGCCGCGCCAGCTGAAACCGATCGAGCCCCGTCACCGCCTCCAATTCACCCGATGTCACCGGCCGCGTCGCATGCGCCTCGAGATAATCCCGCGCCAGCCTCGCGCGCTGCCAGGCAATGCTGCCGAGCGGCCGGGGCGGAGCACCCGCATGCCGCGCCAGACCATCCGCCACGCGTGACACGAAATCGTCGACGAAGAGCTCGTCCAGCTCCCGGTCCAGCTCACCGAGCGCCGCCAGAAGCGTGCCGGCCAGCACAGGATCGCTAACGACAGGCTGATCGACGAAGGGCAAGCCGATGCGCGCCGCTTCAAGACAATCGAAGAGCAGCGCCGGCTCCAG
>NZ_DDHH01000087.1:8262-9038 GCF_002338015.1 Rhizobium sp. UBA1881 | reverse complement strand
CCGTGATCCGTCCCCGCGCCGCCGTCATGCTCCTCGTCGGGATGCAGCACGATCACCTGCCCCGGCATGCTGAAACGCCGCTCGCCGCGATAGGAAAAGGTCTGCACGCCCTTGATCGTCACCCCAAGCGCATAAGTATCGTGACGATGCGGCTCAAACGCGTTTCCCGCGAACTGCGCCTCGATGCGCTCGATGCCAGGAAAGGCCGGCGCGGTGACGATCCCCGGTGCGATCGCACCGGACGCAATCGTAGCAGCTGCAATCGCACCGGACGCAATGGCACGCCCGTCCGTGCCAGACTCCGTGCACAAACGTTCAAGACCCTCAAGGGCGTGATGGCTTAGATCCTCATCCAACCGACGTCGAAACCCGCATGAAAAGAGACTGGAATGTTTGATACCAAAATTGCGATCGTGCTGCGAAACAATCTTCCATCCTGGCAGACGCTGAATGTCACCGCCTTCCTGATGAGCGGGATCACCGGCCAGAACCCCGAGATCATCGGCGACGCCTACAAGGACCGCTCGGGCAATCTCTACAACCCGCTATCAATCCAGCCGATCATCGTTCTGGCGGCGCCCGAGGAGACCATGTCAACCATCCACCGCCGCACGCTGGAGCGCGGCATCACGGCGTCGCTCTTCATCGAGGAGATGTTTGCGACCGGCCACGACGCCGCCAACCGCGCCGTTTTCGAGCAATACGCGCCCGATGACGCCAAGGTGGTCGGCATCGCCATCCGCGCCGACAAGAAGATCGTCGACAAGATCACCAAG
>NZ_DDHH01000087.1:0-8082 GCF_002338015.1 Rhizobium sp. UBA1881 | reverse complement strand
ATCGTCGACAAGATCACCAAGGGCGCGGTCATGCACCCTTGAAGCAATGCCAGGAAAAGTGTGAAGCGGTTTTCCGTCCGGAATTGCGTAATTCAAACTACTATAACGCAAAACGGCCGGGCATCGAGCCCGGCCGTTTTAACTCTCGATCGAGCCTGATCAGCTCTGGGTGATCGGCGCGATCTGGATTTCGACGCGGCGGTTCTGCGAGCGTCCGGCTTCCGAGGCGTTGGAAGCCACCGGCTGCGACGGGCCGAAGCCGACGGCCGACATGCGGCGCTGGTCGATGCCCTGGCCGCCGAGGTAGCCGGCGACAGACTCTGCGCGGCGCTGCGACAGTTCCTGGTTATGCTGCAGGCTGCCGGTCGAATCGGTGTGGCCGTTGACGTCGATCAGCGTGCGGTTGAACTTGCGCAGCACGATCGCCACCGAGTTCAGCGTCGGGTAGAAGCCCGGCTTCACGGCGTCCTGGTCGACGTCGAAGGTGATGTTCGACGGCATGTTCAAGATGATGTTGTCGCCGTTGCGGGTAACGGAGATGCCGGTGCCCTGCAGCTGCGCGCGCAGTTCCGATTCCTGCTGGTCCATGTAGTTGCCGATCGCGCCGCCGGCGAGAGCGCCGACACCGGCGCCGATCAGCGCCGCGTTACGCCGACCGACCGGCGAACCGCCGACGGCGAGACCCGCCAATGCGCCGACGCCGGCGCCGAGCAGCGCGCCGCCCGATGTGTTCGACATCTTCTGCTGGCCCGTATACGGATCTGTCGTCGTGCAGGCGCTGAGGTAGGTCGCGGCAACGGCGAGGAGTATGAATTTCTTGATCATGGACAGGCGTATCTCCAATTCGATGGTGATGCGAGCAGTATTAAGGAATGCGGCAAGAAGATGAAGCGCGCGCCCTGAATACTGGAAAATCGATGGATTGCACAGCCTTAGAGCCGGAACTCCCGAAAAAGTCACCGGCGTCGGCGACGCCGGCGTTGAAATCGCGAAGGCTATGCGGCGTCAGAAGTTCTGGAACAGCTGCCGCACCGTATCGTAGGTGGCGTTCGCGATGTTGAGTGATTGCAGCCCCAGTTGCTCCTGCGTCTGCAGCGCCGCAAGCCGGCTCGATTGCTCCTCCATGTCGGCATCGATCAGCTTGCTCATCCCGCGCGCGAAGGCATCGCCCAGGGTCTGCGCGAAATCGCTCTGCAGGCTGATGCGCTTTTCCAGCGCGCCGAAGGACGAGCCGATCGTCGTCATCTGCCCGAGCATCTTGTCGACGACGGAAACCATTTCATGGACCTCCGCGGTCGTCGTGCTCGACGATATCCCGATCTCGACCTGCCCTGCCGTATTGCCGGCGCTCGCCAGCATCACATAATTCTTCGAGGCACCGGCTTCCGTCGCGAAATACTGCGAGGTCAGCGCGCCATATTCGCCCGAGCCCGTGGTCCGATCGTCGATCAGGTAGCGAGCGTCCTTGGATGTCGTCGCCCCCACCGGCGCGATATCGACCTCATAGCTCAGCGTTCCGATTTCGACGCTTCCATCGGGGTGCCGTGTGAACGACGCCGGGATCTCTCGCGGTTTCGCCGGATCATCGCCATCGTCGATCGCCACCCAATTGTCGTTGTTGAAGCTCGCCGCTGCGGAAACGGAACGAAGCTGATCTTTCAGATGAGTGATATCGAGATTGATCTTGTCCTTGTCGACACCGTCCTCGGTCGCGGCCACGAGCTTGGCCTTGATCTGGCTGACGAGATCGACCGATTCGCCGACGGCGGTATAGGCCGTGTCCATCGTCGCGGCCGCCAACCCCAGCGCGTCGCGCACCGCCGACTGTGCCCTCTGGTCGCTTTTCAATGTCGAGCTGATTGCCCAATAGGCGCCATTATCCGAGGCGCGCTCGACCCGGAGGCCGGTGGAGACCTGCCTCTGGGTCGTCGTCAGTTTATTCCCGGTGTCGCGCAATACATAAAGCGCGGCATCCACCGAAGTGCGCCGATAAATACTCACGGATACAGAACTCCGAACACAACAATACGCAACAGGTACAAATGAACCGGTGCCGCGAACACTCATGTTCGGGGGCGCCAAAACAGCGGCGCCGCGCAGCCTCCAAGAACGCTGGAGGACTATCGGTATCGACAGCAATGATTACGGCTTATGCTTAAAAAACAGCTAAAAGCTGCAATTAATTTAGCGTGTTACGCAACCGATCGGAAACCATACGAGAACGCCGCCCGCAACCGGCCCGAAGGCACGGTCGACAGGCGGCGTTTGTTACTCGGCAGCTTCGAGCTGATCCCGCGCGGCAACGATCTTCGGCCGCTCGGCATGTTCCATCTCCTGATGCAACCGTGCCTCTTCATGCGCATGCGGCTTGGCGAAGCGGGCGATCAGTAGATAGGCGACGGGCGTGATGAACAGCGTCACCAGCGTCGCGAAACCAAGACCGCCGACGATCACCCACCCAAGCGCCACGCGCGCTTCGGCACCTGCGCCATGCGCGAAGACCAGCGGCACGCCGCCGAGGATGGTGGCGATCATCGTCATCATGACGGGACGCAGACGCAGGGCACAGGCCTTCTCGATCGACGCCCTGACCTCCTCGCCCTGATCGCGCAGCTGGTTGGCGAACTCGACGATCAGGATGCCGTTCTTGGCCATGACGCCGACCAGCAGAACGAGGCCGATCTGGCTGTAGATGTTGAGGCTGGAACCAGTGATCACAAGCGCGAAGACCGCGCAGGCAAGCCCCAGCGGCACCGTCGACATGATGATCACGGATGAGAGCATGCTCTCGAACTGCGCCGCCAGCACCAGGAAGATGATGATGATGGCAAAGCCGAAGGTCAGCGCCATGCCGTTGGCGTTTTCTTCCAGCGTCGCCGCTTCCGCAAGCGGCATCAGCCGCGCACCCGAGGGAAGCAGAGGCCCGGCCAGCGTCACGGCCTCTTTCACCGCATCGCCAAGCGACACGCCATCCTTCAGGCCGGCGGTAATCGCCACCGACGCCAGCTGCTGCTCGCGATTGAGCTGCGGCGCCACGGCGCCCTCTTCCAGCGAGGCGATGACCGACATCGGCACGATTTTGCCGTCGCCGGTTTTCAGGAACACGTTCTCCAGATCGGTCGGATCGTCGAGCGGCCGCGTGTTCGAGGTCAAAAGCACCGGATAGGCATCGCCCTTGACGAACACGTCGACCACCGAGCGCCCTTCCAGCAGCGACTGGATGGCGGTCGACAGGCCGGTGATGTTGATGCCGAGATCGGACGCCCGCTCGCGATCGATCGAGATCGACACCTGCGCCTGCGTCGGCTCGTTGGCGAGACGCGGCGTGTCGTATCGTCCGGTCGCGTCAAGCGCCTGCACCAGCTTCAGCGCCGATTGCGTCAGCGCATCGTAGTCGCTGCCGATCAGCGCCATCTGCAACCCGTTGCCGGCGCCGCGAATGCGCAGGCTGTTGGACTGGATGGCATTGCCGCGCAGCGCCGGAACCTTCAACGCGGCGCGATTGATATCGGCGACGATCTCGCCCTGCGTGCGCTCGCGCTCGCCCCATGGCGCCAGCGTCAGCACCATGAAGCCGCTATTGGCCTGCCCGTTCTGGCCCGAGACGGAGAAGACGTTGCGGATATCGCCGCTATCGACCAGCGGCTGCAAATACTCTTCGACCAGTTGCAGCTTGTCGCGCGTATATTCGAGGCTCGATCCCTGCGGCGTCGTCAGCCGCATCATCACCATCGCTCGGTCCTCGTTGGGCGTCAGCTCGCTCTTCACGCCGGTAAAGGCGAAGACGGCGGCACCCGCGAAGATCACCGAGAACACGATGACCACGAAGGGCGCATTCAGGCAGCGCTGCAGGCACCACTCGTAGGCGCTGGAAAACCGGTCGCCGAAGCGGCCGAGCATGCCGTGATCCTCTTTCATCTCCCGGGTCAGCATCCGCGACGCCATCATCGGGCAAAGCGTCAGCGCCACCAGCGATGACAGGCCGACGGAGAAGGCGAGCACGAAGCCGAACTCGCGAAACAGGCCGCCCACCTGCCCCGGCAGGAACGACAGCGGAATGAACACGGCGGCCAGCGTCGCCGTCGTCGCGATAACAGCGAAGAACACCTCGCGCGTACCGAGCACGGCAGCCGCGCGCGGCCCCATGCCTTGTGCCCGCCGTCGCACGATGTTCTCGAGCACCACGATGGCGTCATCGACCACGAGACCGGTCGCGAGCACGATTGCCAGCAGCGTCAGGATATTGATCGAGAAACCGACCATGTAGATCGCCGCCAGCGTGCCGATCAGCGCCACCGGCATGCTCACCGCCGGAATGATCGTCGCCCGCCAATCGCGCAGGAAGAGATAGATGACGGCCGTGACGATGACGGCGGCCAACACCAGCGCCAGCACCACTTCGTGGATGGCGCCCTGGATGAACACCGCGTCATCGCTGGTGATGGCGATCCTGGTACCCTCGGGCAGCGTCTTCGACAGCTGTTCTACCGCGGCCTTGATACCGTTGGAAATATTCAGCGTATTGGACTGCGCCTGGCGGATGACGCCGAGGCCGATGCCAGGCACCCCGTTCGAGCGCAGCGCCGTCTGCCCGTCGCGCGGCCCGAGCGTTACCGTCGCCACATCGCCAAGCCGTACGCGGTCGAGCAACATGACATTGGCGAAATCCTCGGGCTTCTGCAGGCTGGCGGTGGCACGCACCACGATATTCTGCGTCGGGCTCTTCAGCGAGCCGGCCGGCACGTCGAGTGCTGCATTCGACAGCGCATTGGTGAGATCGCCGATCGTCAGTCCGCGGCTCGCGAGCTCCGACTGATCGACATCGACCCGAAACACCTTCTCCTGGTCGCCATAGCTTTCGACATCGGCAACGCCGTCGACGGAGGCCAGCCGGTCGATCACCTCGTTGTCGACGAGCAGCGTCAGGTCGTCCATGTTGAGCTTGGTGGAAGTGACGGCGAGCCGCATGATCGGCTGCGAATCCGAATCCGCCTTGACGATCTGCGGCGCGTCGGCGTCGTCAGGCAGCCGGTCGGTGATCCGTCCGATCGCATCACGCACGTCGTTGGCGGCAACCGCCAGATCCACCGTATCGGAAAACTCCAGCGTCACCCGGCTCTGGCCGAACTGCGAGCTCGACGAGATCGACTTCAGCCCGCTGACGCGCGCCGATGCGCCCTCGATGACCTTGGTCACCTCCTGGTCGATCGTCTGCGGCGACGCGCCGTCGAAGGTGGTGCGCACGGTCACGACCGGCCGGTCGACATCCGGCAGTTCGCGCACCTCGATGCCGACATAGGCCGCCAGACCCGCGACGATCATCAGCGTGTTGAACACCAGGGCCAAGATCGGCCGGCGCACGAAGAGCGCCGTGAACGTCTGCTTGCCCGAAGGCGTGTTGCTGTGGGTGCCGCTCTCGCTCATCAGGTGACGGGCTCCTTGGCCGCCAGTTCGCCCCCTTCGGAGCGCACCGGCCCGCCCTCGCGCACCCGCTGCAGGCCCTGCGTAACGATCAGGTCGCCATTATCCAGGTTGCCCTTGACCAGCACATAGTCGGGATTGCGCTGCACGATGCTGACGCGCACCTTGTGCGACTTCTGCTCGGCCACGCGCCAGACGAAGGAGCCTTGCGAATCCCACTGCACCGATTGCGGATCGACCGCCGGATACTGGTCGCCATCGAACCGCATGCCGACGCTGAACGACATGCCGGCGCGCAGCTCGTCGGCCGCGTTGTTGATCCGCGCCCGCATCCGGAGCGTACGGCTCGCCGGATCGACGCGGTTGTCGATCGCCTCGACGGCGCCCGAAAACACCTGCCCCGGCCGCGCCACCGACGTCGCCTCGACCGCCTGACCGACCTTGACCGTATTGGCGAAACGCTCCGGCACCCAGTAGTCGACGAGGATTTCGGTGCGATCGTCGAGCGTCACGATCGGCGTTGTCGTCGAAACGTTATCGCCGATATTGACGGGCATGATGCCGACGATACCGTCGATCGGCGCCAGGATGTTGCGGCGATCGAGGCTCAGCTGTGCCGCCTGCAATTGCAGCCGCGCGTTCTGCTCGGCGATCTCCTGATCGAACACATCCATGCGCGACACGCTGGACTTGATATTGTTGTAGAGGCTGGACTTCTCGACCGCCGATTTCAGCGCGACTTCGGCCTGCCCCTTGACGATCACCTGCTCTTCGCTGTCGAGCTTGGCGATGATCTGCCCCTGCTTGACCCTGTCGCCCGACTTCACGAGGATTTCGCGGATGAGACCGCTTGCCTGCGGCGTCACCACCACCGAGCGGATCGCGTCCCCCGTGCCGATCGCACCCAGCCGGTCGTTGACGACACCGGGAACCACGGCCTGCGTGACGACAAGCACCGCGCCATTGCGACCGCCGCCGCCGCCATTGCCGCCCCCTGAGCGACGATTGCTCGCCTGCTCGCCGCCTGCTGTAGGCGCCGCCGCACGGCCTGCATTGTCAGGATCGATCGCCTTACCAACAAGAGCTTCGGGAACGCCGGCATTGCGCAGCGTATCGCGCGCACCAGGCACAAAGACAGCCCATCCGGTAACGCCGGCGGCGATAACGATGAGACAGATCGTAAACTGCTTCCAAAATGACATTCACGTCTCCAGAGGGACTCGAGGTTGTCCAGGGTCGATCGAAAGAGGCGCATACGTGGCAAATCGCCGCGCAACGTTAGAATTATTGTCCGATTGCAGGTCAGCGGCAAGCAAATTGGCCGCCCATTACAGCATTGTAATGTCAACTGTTGGTGACCGGCTGATGTCGGTCATCTCGCGCTGACGTTGCCGTCCTCGCAAAAGCGCACGCCCACACGAGCAAATGTCGGCCGGGCCGGCAAATAGTGCTTTCGTTTCTGATCATTCCGATGTTCTCTGCCGTCGCGCAATGGGCCGCAAGCGCGCCCGCCGCTCCATTCATTCAAACGCGAACGCAAAGAGGATGACGAGCATGCCGAAGATCACCACCAAGGACGGAACGAAGATTTTCTACAAGGATTGGGGCACCGGCCAGCCGATCCTCTTCTCGCATGGCTGGCCTCTCTCGGGCGACGCCTGGGAAGCGCAGATGCTCTATTTCGGCCAGAATGGCTACCGCGTCATCGCCCACGACCGCCGCAGCCACGGCAAGTCCTCCCAGACCTGGGACGGCAACAACATGGACCAGTACGCAGACGATCTCGCCGAACTGATCGAAAAGCTCGACCTCAAGAACCTGATCATGATCGGCCACTCCACCGGCGGCGGCGAAGTCGCCCATTATCTCGGCCGCCACGGCACCAAGCGCGTCGCCAAGGTGGTGCTGGTCGGCGCCGTTCCGCCGTTGATGCTGAAAACCGATGCCAACCCCGAGGGCCTGCCGCTCGACGTCTTCGACGGCATCCGCAAGGGCACCGCGCTCGACCGCTCGCAATTCTTCCGCGACCTCTCCATGCCCTTCTACGGCTTCAACAGCGACGGCGCCAAGGTCAACGAAGGCCTGCGCGAGACCTTCTGGCTGATGGGCATGGCCGGCGGCATCAAGGGCGAATACGACTGCATCCATGAATTCTCAGAGGTCGACTACACCGACGACCTCCGCAAGATCGACAAGCCGACGCTGTTCATCCACGGCGACGACGACCAGATCGTCCCCATCGTCGCCGCTGCCCTGAAATCCTCGAAGATCGTCAAGGGCGCCGTGCTCAAGGTCTACGAAGGCTCCAGCCACGGCCTCGCCCAGGTCGAACCGGAACGCTTCAACGCGGATGTGTTGGCGTTCATCAAGGGGTGAGCGGGTCACCGCGCGGTCGCGTGTTGGACGCTTGAGGTTCATCCGCACCGTTGAACTCGCGGAGACGTGCTTAGATCCTCGGCACAAGGCCGAGGATGACGCCGAGCGAGAGGAAAGCGATTTCACATCAATAACTTACCGACGCAAACCCCACCCGCCGCCGTCATCCTCGGGCTCGTTGTGCGGTGATAGGGCCGTGTATGGATGAGGTCGATGCCGAGCTTGAGCAGCCAGACGCGCAGCCGCGTCCACTGGTTGGGGACGCCGGTGCCCCACGGATTGCCG
>NZ_DDHH01000089.1:0-4654 GCF_002338015.1 Rhizobium sp. UBA1881 | reverse complement strand
CAAACTTACTCTTTGCCATTTAGGCTCTCCATTCTTGCAAGTCCGCGAGGGACTTAATTCTTGTTATCGGTCAATTGGTATTCCGGTCACTTCTGACCGGAATACTTTGCCTGGATCTCGGTTGCGACGTTCGACGGGACCGGCGAGTAGTGATCGAAGGTCATCGTGTACTGTGCGCGGCCCTGCGACATGGAGCGCAGGTTGTCGACGTACTTGAACATGTTCGCCAGCGGAACGTTGGCGTTGATGACGATCGCGATGCCGCGCTGTTCCTGACCCTGGATCTGACCACGGCGGGAGTTCAGGTCACCGATGACGTCGCCGACGTAATCTTCCGGCGTTACGACTTCGACCTTCATCATCGGCTCGAGGAGCTGAGCGCCGGCCTTCTTGGCTGCTTCACGGAAGCAAGCACGCGAAGCGATTTCGAACGCCAGGACGGACGAGTCAACGTCGTGGAAGGCACCGTCAACGAGCGTCGCCTTGACGCCGAGCATCGGGAAGCCAGCCAGCGGACCGGAAGACAGAACGCTTTCGATACCCTTCTGAACGCCCGGGATGTATTCCTTCGGAACAGCACCGCCGACGATCTTGGATTCGAACTTGAAGTCGTCGCCTTCTGGGTTCGGTTCGAAGATGATCTTGACGCGCGCGAACTGACCGGTACCACCGGATTGCTTCTTGTGCGTGTAGTCTTCTTCGTGCTGACGCGTGATGGTTTCGCGGTAGGCAACCTGCGGAGCACCGACGGTTGCTTCAACCTTGAATTCGCGACGCATGCGGTCGACGAGAATGTCGAGGTGAAGTTCGCCCATGCCGGCGATGATCGTCTGACCGGATTCCTGGTCAGTCTTCACGCGGAAGGACGGGTCTTCAGCAGCCAGACGGTTGAGCGCGAGGCCCATCTTTTCCTGGTCGCCCTTGGTCTTCGGCTCGATCGCGATCTGGATGACCGGCTCGGGGAATTCCATGCGCTCGAGGATAACCGGCTTCAGCGGATCGCAGAGCGTATCGCCAGTCGTGGTTTCCTTGAGGCCGGCGAGAGCAACGATGTCGCCTGCGAAGGCTTCTTCGATGTCTTCACGCGAGTTCGAGTGCATCTGCAGCATGCGGCCGACGCGCTCGCGCTTGTCCTTGACCGTGTTCATGACCGACGCGCCCTTTTCGAGCTTGCCGGAGTAGATGCGAGCGAAGGTCAGCGAACCGACGAAGGGGTCGTTCATGATCTTGAACGCGAGCATGGAAAGCGGCTCGGCGTCGTCAGCATGACGTTCGATTTCGGCTTCGGTCTTGAAGTCGATGCCCTTGATCGCCGGAATGTCGAGCGGCGACGGCAGGTAGTCGACAACGGCGTCGAGCAGCGGCTGAACGCCCTTGTTCTTGAAGGCAGTGCCGCAGAACATCGGGTGGAACTTGACGTCGATCGTGCCGCGACGGACGAGCGCGCGGATCTGGTCGTTGTCGGGCATGGTGCCTTCGAGGTAGGCTTCCATCGCGGCTTCGTCGATCTCGACAACGGTCTCGATCAGCTTTTCGCGATATTCAGCAGCCTTTTCCTTCAGGTCGTCAGGGATTTCGACGACGTCCCACTGAGCGCCGAGCGATTCGTCGCGCCAGATGAGAGCGTTCATTTCGATCAGGTCGACAACGCCCTTGAAGTCGCTTTCAGCGCCGATCGGGAGCTGCATGACGACTGCGGTGGCGCCGAGACGGGTCTTGATCATTTCTACCGAGCGGTAGAAGTCAGCACCGGTCTTGTCCATCTTGTTGCAGAAGATCATACGCGGAACGTTGTACTTCTCAGCCTGACGCCAGACGGTTTCCGTCTGCGGCTCTACGCCTGCGTTGGCATCGAGAAGGGCAACAGCACCGTCGAGAACGCGCAGCGAACGTTCGACTTCGATGGTGAAGTCGACGTGGCCGGGAGTGTCGATGATGTTGAAGCGACGCATCTTGCCGTCGCGACCCTTCCAGAAGGTCGTGGTCGCAGCGGACGTGATCGTGATGCCACGCTCCTGCTCCTGCTCCATCCAGTCCATCGTGGCGGCGCCATCGTGCACTTCGCCGATCTTGTGCGACTTGCCGGTGTAGTAAAGGATACGCTCGGTCGTCGTCGTCTTGCCGGCGTCGATGTGCGCCATGATACCGAAATTACGGTAGTCTTCGATTTTATATTCGCGAGCCATAATGGACTGCCTTTCGGGAACCGTTCGGGATTACCAGCGATAATGCGAGAACGCACGGTTGGCATCAGCCATCTTGTGCGTGTCTTCGCGCTTCTTGACGGCGCTACCACGGTTGTTGGATGCATCGAGAAGTTCGCCGGAAAGGCGATCGACCATCGTCGTCTCATTGCGCTTGCGAGCGGCAGTGATCAGCCAGCGAATTGCGAGGGCCTGGCGACGCTCAGGGCGAACATCGACCGGAACCTGGTACGTAGCACCACCAACGCGGCGCGAACGGACTTCTACGTGCGGAGCAATGTTGTCGAGGGCGGCGTGGAAAACAACCAGCGGCTCCTGCTTCGACTTGTTCTGCACGGAGTCAAATGCGCCGTAAACAATGCTTTCAGCGACGGACTTCTTGCCGTCAAGCATGATTGCATTCATGAACTTGGTGACGATGAGATCGCCGAACTTGGGGTCCGGGTTGATCTCGCGCTTTTCTGCTCTGTGACGTCTGGACATACTTCTCGTCTCTTAACCGTTAAGGCGCTTTATCACGCGGAGGACCTCACGCAGCGCCGAATTTACAAAAAGTCCGAATTACTTCGGACGCTTCGCACCGTACTTGGAGCGGCGCTGCTTGCGGTTCTTGACACCCTGGGTATCGAGAACGCCGCGGATGATGTGGTAACGAACACCCGGCAAGTCCTTGACGCGGCCGCCACGGATCATGACGACAGAGTGTTCCTGCAGGTTGTGACCTTCGCCAGGAATGTAGCCGATGACTTCGAAGCCATTGGTCAGACGGATCTTGGCAACCTTACGGAGAGCCGAGTTCGGCTTCTTCGGGGTCGTGGTGTAGACGCGGGTGCAAACACCACGCTTCTGCGGGTTTTCCTGCAGAGCAGGAACCTTGTTACGCTTTACGTTTGGCTGGCGCGGCTTGCGGATCAGCTGGTTTACGGTAGGCATTCAACCATCCCTTACGTTTAAATCTCAAACCCTTGCGGGCGTAACTCACGCCGTCTCCGGCAAGATCACACGCCTGTCTCAATGCGCAAAACGTGGCCCGATCTGTTTTCGCAGATGGACCACAAAGAGCAGAGGACGCAAAAGAAATGCGTCATGCGTGCAGGCAACATATCTTCAACGTGCGTTTCGAACCTTGTTTGAGGTGATATCGAGGGCGTGTCGCCCCAGATGGCCATGCCTCACATGGGTTCCGATGGCGCGGGTACTACTGGTTTCCCGTCGTCTCGTCAAGGCTGTTAACAAATAATCTTCCCGAGAAGGCCTTGAAACGCGGCCTTTTGGCCCTCGCCCGGACCTTTTAGACAAAATCGCGTGCGGTGGCCAAGATAAACTTGGGCATCGCAGCGAAAGCGGCTAAGGAATCAGAGATTGCAGAGGCCAAGTGCCTGAAATGAGATTCAAATCTCGAATCGAAGGACGAAGAATGATTACCAGCCCGGACAACGACAACAACAACGAAGGCCCGATGGTCTTCATCATCATCGGCAAGGGTTATGAGACCGATGGCAGCGAAGGTGTCGATCTGCACATCATGCTGAAGGCGGCCGACGACGACAGCGCGGTTCGCGAGGCATTGAACGCATTGTCCGAGGAAGGTTTCATCGAGGCCGACCTCGACCAGATCGGCATGCTGACCGACATTCCGGAAGAAGAGCCACACGCATCCGCCTACAAGGGCGCGGTCGAAGGCGAAGTCGCGATCATTCGCTTCAGCTGAGCCGAGATAATGGAGCCGGATGCGCTGAAAGTGCTGATCTATGCAACTTGGCGCGACCGGCTTCTCGTTTTCGACGAGCCGGACTTTCCCGACGTGCTATGGCAGGTGCCGGGTGGAACGGTCGAGACCGGCGAGGATATCGCCGAGGCGGCGTTGCGGGAATTCTGCGAGGAAACCGGCCTGGCGCCGTCGGCTCCCCTCACCCCGCTTGCCGTCCACGACTATCGGTTTTCGCTGAAGATCGGCGGTATCGCCTGGCATCGCCGGCACTATTTTCATGTCGAGCTTGACGGTCACCATCCGGAGACATGGCTGCACCAGGAGCTGACGCCATTCGGCGGCGGCGATCCCATCCAGTTTCGCTTCTTTTGGATCGACTTCACGCAAGCGAAAGCCCGGCTGGGCTATGGCATGGAACACTGCCTGCCGACTTTCGGCTGATCGCCGCGCCCTCCCCGCCCCCATTTCAAAAGCCTGAAACGAAAAAACCGCCCGGATCGCTCCGGGCGGTTTTCAATTCTTGGTATCCGGTCTTGCGACCCGGCGCCGATTACTCGGCGGCCGGTGCGCTTTCGCCAGCCAGATCCTGAAGCATCGGGGTCGCGACATCGGCGCCCGTGCCCTTGCGGCGTTCTTCGAGGATCAGCTCGTCGCGCGAGGTCGCGATACGGCGGATCTGGGTCATGGTGCCACCTGTACCAGCCGGGATGAGGCGGCCGACGATGACGTTTTCCTTCAG
>NZ_DDHH01000112.1:0-7109 GCF_002338015.1 Rhizobium sp. UBA1881 | reverse complement strand
GTGCCGAGGATCTAAGCACGTCCCCAGCACTGCAACGGTCATGGATGCAAAAACGAACGAGCATCACGCCAACGGCACATCGAACACCTCGCCGGCCCTCAGCGGACGAAAACGCTCCGGTGCCACGCCATGCTCGCGCAACGCGACTTCCAGAGCGCTGACTGGCGCGTCCATCGCCTCGTCGGTCAGCTGGAATGTCGCGAAGTGGTGGCCGGCGACGTGGGCGGCATTGGCGAGTTGCATGCCGCGGACGGCTTCGTCGGGGTTCTGGTGCTGCCCCTTCATGAACCATCGCGGCTCGTAGGCGCCGAAGGGCAGGATGGCGAGGCGGAAGGGGCCGTGTTTCTCGCCAGCCGCTCGATAGTTGATGCCGTCGTGAAAGCCGGTGTCGCCGACGTGGTAGATCTTGCCCGATGGAGTCGAGATGACGAAGGCGGCCCAGAGCGCCATGCTGCGGTCACCAGTGCCGCGCGCCGACCAGTGATGCGCCGGTTCGGCGTCGACAGTTATGCCATCAGAGATCGCGATGCGGTCGCCCCAGTCCATGACGGAGATCCTGGCATCGGGCGCGGCGCGGCGGATGATCGTGTCGTTGCCGAGCGGGGTAACGAAATGCGGGCGGTGGGCCGCCTGGAGCCGTTTCAGCGTCGCGACGTCGAGATGGTCGTAGTGATTGTGCGAGACGAGCACGAGGTCGATCTTCGGCAGATCCTCGAAGCGGATGCCGGGGGCGGTCACGCGCTTCGGGCCGGCGAAAGAGAAGGGGCTGACGCGGTCGGACCAGACGGGGTCGGTCAGGATGTTGAGGCCAGCTACCTGCACCAGCATCGAGGCGTGGCCGACCATGGTGACCCTCAGGCCGTCGCCTTCGATGCGAGCATCGGGTTTCGCCTGCGGGAAGGGGCTCGGCACCTGCTTTTGCCAGCTCTGCCGCTCGCCGTTGAACTGCCAGCGCAGCATGGCGCGGAAGCCGAGAGGCGCGATGCCGCCGGGGTTGAAGAAGCGGGTGCCGTCGAAATGGTCGGTGACCGGGCCTTGATAGTAGGGATTTTTGGGTTTGGCGTTTGCCATGCGGTGGGAGCCTTGTCGCCGTGATATGCTGTTCGGGCTTCTGCATTTGGGTTGCCGCGCCGGCCTTTGAAAGGCCGAAAACCGCTTATTTGCCCTGATTGCCTTGACTCTCCGGCCGTTTTCCTGTTTACCGCCGCTCAATCTGCGACGAGCTTCAAGACTCGAGCCACCGACCGGGACCCGCAAAGGTATAAATCGATCCCGGAGGTCCACACCCGACAGCGCGATGCGCCCTCGGGTGCTTTTTGGCTATGCGTCTTGTTTTCGTCAAGGAAAAGCACAAGGTTTCCCTATCCGGAAATCACAAGGAAGAGCCGATGTTTGAGAACCTCCAGGACCGTCTTGGATCCATTCTGAATGGACTGACAGGCCGTGGCGCGCTTTCGGAAAGCGATGTTTCCGCAGCGCTGCGCGAGGTTCGCCGTGCGCTTCTGGAGGCCGACGTCGCGCTCGACGTGGTGCGCGCCTTTACCGACCGCGTCCGTGAAAAGGCCGTCGGCGCCGAGATCCTGAAGTCAATCAAGCCCGGCCAGATGGTCGTCAAGATCGTCCATGACGAGCTGATCGAGATGCTCGGCGGCGAAGGCGTGGGCGTCGACCTGCATGCGGCTGCCCCCGTCGTCATCATGATGGTTGGCCTGCAGGGCTCGGGCAAGACGACGACGTCTGCGAAGATCGCCAAGCGGCTCACCGACCGCGAGAAGAAGAAGGTTCTGATGGCGTCGCTCGATACGCGACGCCCGGCCGCCCAGGAGCAGCTGCGCCAGCTCGGCGTGCAGACCAATGTCGACACGCTGCCCGTGATCGCCGGCCAGTCGCCGACCGATATCGCCGCGCGCGCCGTGCAGGCAGCCCGGCTCGGCGGCCATGACGTCGTCATCCTCGACACCGCCGGCCGTACGCATATCGATGAGCCCTTGATGGTCGAAATGGCCGACATCAAGAAGAAGTCGAACCCGCATGAAATCCTGCTGGTCGCGGATAGCTTGACCGGTCAGGACGCCGTCAACCTGGCGCGCAACTTCGACGAACGCGTCGGCATTACCGGCCTCGTGCTCACCCGCATGGACGGCGACGGCCGTGGTGGTGCGGCGCTCTCGATGCGTGCCGTCACCGGCAAGCCGATCAAGCTCATCGGTGTCGGCGAGCGCATGGGCGAACTCGAAGAGTTCCATCCGCGCCGTATCGCCGACCGCATTCTCGGCATGGGCGACATCGTCTCGCTGGTCGAGCGCGCCGCCGAAAACATCGACGCCGAAAAGGCGGCCGCCATGGCCGCCAAGATGGCCAAGGGCAAGTTCGACCTTAACGACCTCGCCGACCAGCTGCGCCAGATGCAGAAGATGGGTGGCATGGGCGGCATCATGAGCATGATGCCCGGCATGGCGGGGATGAAGGACAAGATGGCTTCGGCCGGCCTCAACGACAGCCTGTTCGGCCGCCAGCTGGCGATCATCGGCTCGATGACCAAGGCCGAGCGCGCCAACCCTGACATGCTCAAGCATTCGCGCAAGAAGCGCATCGCGGCCGGCTCGGGCACCGACGCCTCCGACATCAACAAGCTTCTGAAGATGCACCGCCAGATGGCGGACATGATGAAGATGATGGGCGGCAAGGGCAAAGGCGGCATGATGAAGCAGATGATGGGCGGCCTTGCCGGCAAGATGGGGCTTGGCGGCCTCGGCGGCGGCATGGGCGGCATGCCCGATCTCTCCAACATCGATCCGAAGCAGCTCGAAGCCTTGCAGAAGCAGGCGGAAGCAGCCGGCCTCGGCAAGCCGGGTGGCGGCATGCCGGGCCTCGGTGGCGGTGGCTTGCCAGGTCTCGGTGGCGCCAAGCTGCCCGGCCTCGGCGGTGGTTTCCCGGGCCTTCCCGGCCTGCCCAAGAAGAAGTGAAGGGACGCTTTGAACCATGACCGAGAATGAGATCAAAGCCCAGCTCTCCAGCTACCGCCAGTCGATCGACAATATCGACGCGGCGCTGGTGCATATCCTGGCCGAACGTTTCCGCTGCACCAAAGAGGTCGGCGTTCTCAAGGCCAAGTACAAGTTGCCGCCGGCGGACCCGGCGCGCGAGGAATACCAGATCGAACGCCTTCGCCGCCTGGCCAAGGACGCCAATCTGGATCCGGATTTCGCCGAGAAGTTCCTGAACTTCGTCATCAAGGAAGTCATCCGGCATCATGAGCAGATCGCAGCGGATCACGCCGAACAGGGCACTGCTGCAAAGTAACAAGGCCGCTTCAATAAAAAGCGGTCCGGACACATCCAAGGAGTAAATGAAATGGCACTGAAAATTCGTCTCGCACGCGGTGGTTCCAAGAAGCGCCCGTACTACCACATCGTTCTCGCCGACGCCCGTTCGCCGCGCGATGGCCGCTTCCTCGAGAACCTCGGTTCCTGGAACCCGATGCTCGCCAAGGACAACGATGCCCGCGTCAAGCTCGACGCCGACCGCATCAAGCATTGGCTCGATCAGGGCGCACAGCCGACCGACCGCGTTCTGCGCTTCCTGAACGAAGCCGGCCTTGCAAAGCGCGAAGCCAAGAACAACCCGGAAAAGGCAAAGCCCGGCAAGCGCGCTCAGGAGCGTGCAGCTGAAAAGGCTCAGAAGATCGCCGACGCCGCAGAAGCTGCTGCTTCCGCGGAATAATTCCGGGCTTCGGCCTTGATCGAACGGGCGGCATGGCGACATGCCGCCCGTTTTCGTTTCCATTCCCGTTCACTTCGGCTATGACGAACCAAACCTCCGGCTTCGACATTAGGGACGCCATGACAAAGCTAGAAAATCCGGTGCTGATGGCAACGATCGGTGGCGCGCAGGGGCTGCGCGGCGAAGTGCGCGCCAAGTCCTACAGCGCCGATCCGACCGCGCTCGGTGATTACGGCCACCTGCACAGCATGGATGGCCGCAGCTTCGAGGTGCTTGAAATCCGCGAGATGAAGAATGTCGTCGTCGTGCGCTTCCGGGGGATCAACGACCGCAACGCCGCCGAGGCGCTGAACGGTCTCGAGCTCTATATCGACCGCGACAACCTGCCTGACGACAAGCTTGAGGAAGACGAGTTCTTCTATGCCGATCTCGAGGGGCTCGAGGCCGTCGACGACCAGGGCGTCAGCTACGGCACCGTCACCGGCATCTTCGATTTCGGCGCCGGCGACCTGCTGGAGCTCAAGGGTCCCGGCAAGCGTCCGGTGCTGATCCCATTCTCCGAAGCCTCGGTGCTGGAGATCGACCTCGAAGCAGGCAAGATCACCATCGATCCGCTCGCTTCCGGCCTCGTCGATAGCGACGATGACGGTCCGTCGTTTACGCCTGATGAGCCGAAGAAAAAGAAGTGAGCGATAAGATGGCCTTCCGGGCGACTGTCCTGACACTCTACCCGGAGATGTTTCCCGGCCATCTCGGCTATTCCCTTGCCGGCAAGGCGATGGAGCGCGGCCAGTGGGCCCTTGAGCCCGTGCAGATCCGCGACTTCGCCACCGACAAGCACCGCACCGTCGACGACACGCCGGCCGGCGGCGGCGCCGGCATGGTGCTGAAGCCCGACGTGCTCGCCCGCGCCATCGATACGGTCTCCGAAAACGACACCCGCCCGCGCCTCCTGATGAGCCCGCGTGGCAAGCCTTTGACGCAGAAGCGCGTGCGCGAGCTGGCAGCCGGCGACGGCGTCATCATCGTCTGCGGCCGTTTCGAGGGCGTGGACCAGCGGGTGATCGACGCGCGAGAACTGGAAGAAGTATCGATCGGCGACTACGTGCTCTCAGGCGGCGAACCCGCGGCACTCACCGTGCTCGACGCGATCGTCCGCATCCTCCCCGGCGTCATGGGCAACGACCTCTCCGGCCTGCACGAGAGCTTCGAGGGCGGTATGCTGGAGCATCCGCACTATACGCGTCCGCAGGAATGGGAGGGGCGCGAGATCCCCGCGGTGCTGACATCGGGCAATCACGGCGCGATCGAGAAATGGCGCCGCGAGCAGGCGCTGACGCTGACGCGTGAGCGGCGTCCGGATTTGCTGGGCGAGTAGGGCTTGCGGCGACGGCGGGATAGTTGAGCGTCAGTGGTAACCCATTGAAACGCTGAGTTAAACACCCTCTCGACGTCATCCTCGGGCTTGTCCCGAGAATCTAAGCACGCTGCCCGGAGTGCGACGGTGCTGACATTTTCGGCGAGGCAACGGCCGTCGTAGCGTCTCACCGGCCTTTTGAGCGGGCTACCAAGTGTCCATCCGCGTCGAGCAAGTGGAGACGACAGCAGATCCTCGGCACAAGGCCGAGGATGACGGTTGAGTGAGCGGCTTCGATCTGTAACCTGTTGAAACGCAGAGCTAAACATCTCTATCGAAGACTCGGCCGGCGGCATCCGATGCAAAGAAATATGCCCGGCCGAAGCCGGGCACTGCATTTACCGCGAGGCAGCACCGACGGCGGAGCCGCGGGTGGTCATGCGCAGGAGATAATAGACCCCGCCGCCGATGCCGACGCCGAAGAACCAGCCGTATGTGCCCCACCATTCCGGCAGGACCGAGGTGAAGGTCGGCAGGATCGACGAGAAGAGCGCGCCGATCGCAAACGCGATGAAGGCGTTGACGTGCCAGCCGCTCTGGAAGCGGAATTCGCCGTCTTCGCGGTAGAGGGCCGCGACGTCGAGTTCGCCCTTCCGGATCAGATAGTAGTCCACCATCATCACCCCGAAGATCGGTCCCATGGTCGAGCCGATGAAGTTGACGAAGTGGGCGGCACCCGTCTCCCAGGGGGCGAAGGGGTAGAGCACCAGCGCGATCAATGCCGCGATAACGCCGCCGCGCTTGAAGCTGATGTGGCGCGGGAAGACGTTGGAGAAGTCGAAGGCCGGCGAGACGAAGTTGGCGACGACGTTGATGCCGAGCGTCGCCACCGCGAAGGTAAGCGCTGCCAGAAGCGCCAGGAACCAGCTGTCGAACTTGGCCGAGATGGCTTCGGGATGCAGCAGCACCTCGCCATAGACGGTGAAGGCGGCCGTGGTCGTGACACCCGCCACCAGGCAGAAGGCGAGCAGGTTGATCGGCAGGCCCCAGAGATTGCCCTTTCGCAGCGTCTTCACATCCTTGGCGTAGCGCGAGAAGTCGCAGAAGTTCAGGTAGAGAGCGGCGAAATACGTGATCCAGGTGGCGGCGACGGCGGCGAGCGCAGGCAGGGTGCCCGGTTCATAGGGAACGCCGGCATCCTTGGTCTTTTCGATCAGCACGTCGCGCGGGATCTCGGCTCCGAAGGAGAAGGTGCCGGCCTTGACGACGAGATAGACGGCCAAGACGAGCATCATGATCCAGACGGCCGGTCCGGCCCAATCCTGGAACTTGCGCACCGTTTCCATGCCGCGCTGGATGATCAGGAGCTGCAGTGCCCAGACGATGACGTAGCAGATCACCTCCAGCGTCGAGTGGCCGAGGAAATGGCTGTTCTGGTGGAAGGCGAGAATGCTCTCGTGGCGGATCAGCAGCGCCACAATGGCGCCGGAGGCGGCGGCCGTCTGCGCGCCATACCAGAAGCAGGCGACGACCGCGCGCACCAGCGCCGGCGCATTGGCGCCGAAGGTGCCGAAGGAGGCGCGGGCCAGAACCGGGAACGGCACGCCCGTCTTCACGCCGGCATTGCCGACAAGGCTCATCAGCACGAAGATGACCAGCGAGCCGAGGCCGATGGCGATGACGAAATTGATGAAGCTGCCGCACAGAAGAAAAAGACTGGCGGCGAGATAATAACCCCACAGGCTGTGAACGTCCGAGGTCCAGACGTTGAAGATGCTGAAAGCGCCCCACTTCCTCTCCCGAGCGGGCGCCAGATCCTCGTTGTACAACGAGGGCGACGGATTGCCAGATGTCATGTAATCCCCTCCTAGGATTCGCGGGCCACAAAATGGCCACAATCGAACTTGCTCCCGATTTGGGCATTTGACAAATATTTAATCAATAATGCACAAGTGTGGGGTGAGGTTTGGTTTGACGTTGTGCCTAGGATACCCCCCTCTGTCCTGCCGGACATCTCCCCCACAAGGGG
>NZ_DDHH01000003.1:6189-7289 GCF_002338015.1 Rhizobium sp. UBA1881 | reverse complement strand
CGGATGTCGGCGGTCTGAAACGCCTCGGCGCGGCCGGGAAGGATGGTCGTAACCGGGAAGTCGCCCTTCTTCAGCGTGATCACGCCAACGGCGGCCGCCTGCTGAGCCGCTCCGGCGCCGCCGGCGCCCGCGGCCGGTGTCTTGCCGCTGTCGCTGCAGGCGGCAAGAACGCCACCGATGGCAAGAGCTGAGGAAACGAGGAGAAAGCGACGTATCATGTTCAATTCCCTATGCGCTGGCTCGCGGATCGAAGCCTGCCGGGGATGCCACACGACAAACGATCCGGAGTCAAATGCCTCTGATGCGAATTAACAAAGCCTTTAGAAAGTGACGTAATTTATGAATCGTCACTTAGCAAGTGCTATTTTGCAGTGCGGCATCGGCGAAATCGACGATCTGCCTTGCTCGCTCGACCAGGGTTTCCTTATCGTCCTTGACGATCAGAACCGGATGCAGCACGCCTGCAAGCACATCGGCGACGGTCTTTGCGGCGCGCGCAGGGTCCGCGCAGTGATAGCGGCCTTCCGCGACACCTTCGCGAATGATCGCTTCCAGTTTCTGGATGACCTTTTCACGATACCGCCTGCCGGCCTCGATCTTGGCCTCGATGCTGACGAGGACCATTTCGAAAATGTAGGGGTTCTTCTGGATGTCCTCGAGGTGGCTGTCGAGCAGCCGGAGCACGAAGCGGAGCAATTGTTCGCGCGGCGGCAGGTCGTCGGCGACGAAGCGGTCGGCGACATCACTCAGGTGCCTTTCGGCGATCGCGTCGACCAGGGCGGTCTTCGAATGAAAGTGCTTGAAGACGTTGGCCGGCGACATGTCGAGCGAAGCGGCGATATCGGCGATCGAGACGGCGACGAAGCCGCGCTGGCGAAACAGCTGCTCGGCCATCGTCATAATGTCTTCGCGGGTCTCTTCGGCCTTGCGCCTTGGCCTTCTTGCCATGAATTCTCCAGCCGGATCCGCCCGGCTTCGGTGTTTTTCAAAATCTAACGCGACATTGAAAGGGCCTGCAAGCTAAAGTCGCAGGCCTTCATGCAATCGAGCGATTACGGGAAATAGCGCGAGAGATTCTTGCGCACGCGCTCCACCGGGGT
>NZ_DDHH01000003.1:5268-6042 GCF_002338015.1 Rhizobium sp. UBA1881 | reverse complement strand
GCGCCGGTGTCGTCGGGCACGAAGGTCTGCGCGGTGATGGCTTCATATGCCTTTATATAGACAGCCGAGGTCTGCTCGATGAGATCGGTCGGGATCTCGGGGATCTCGTCCTTGTAGGGGTCGCAGCGTTCGGCCACCCAGGCGCGGACGAAATCCTTGTCGAAGCTTGCCGGGCGCGTGCCGGCCTCGAAGCTCGCCTGGTAGCTGTCGGCGAGCCAGTAGCGGCTGCTGTCGGGGGTATGAATTTCGTCGGCGAGGATGATCGTGCCGTTCTCGTCGGTGCCGAACTCATACTTGGTGTCGACGAGGATGAGGCCGCGCTTGGCCGCCATTTCCTGGCCGCGGGCAAAGAGCGCCAGCGCGTATTTGGACAGCGTATCCCACTGTGCCTGCGTCAGCAGACCGCCTTCGACGATTTGGGTCGGCGTCAGCGGCTCGTCGTGGCCACCATCGAATTCCTTGCTTGTCGGCGTGATGACCGGCTCGGGGAGCTTCTGGTTGTCGCGCATGCCATCCGGCAGGCGCATGCCGTACATCTCGCGCTCACCCTTCTTATAAAGAGTGAGGATCGAGGTGCCGGTGGTGCCGGCGAGATAGCCGCGCACGACGATTTCGACCGGCAGGATGTCGAGGCGCTTGCCGACGACGACGTTCGGATCGGGATAGGCGATGACGTGGTTGGGGCAGATGTCCTTGGTCGCCTCGAACCAGTAGCGCGCCGTCTGGGTGAGGACCTGGCCCTTGTATGGGATGCAGGTCAGGATCCGGTCAAAC
>NZ_DDHH01000003.1:4681-5064 GCF_002338015.1 Rhizobium sp. UBA1881 | reverse complement strand
CGCTCAGCCTGTCGGTGCTGATGATGATGCGGCTGCCATCGGCAAGGTCGTAGTTTTCTCGCACCTTGCCGCGATAATAATTCGGCAGTTCCGGGAAATGGGCTTCTGAGAGAATACGCACGGGCTTGACCGTCCTTTTGGGTTACGGGGTCGGTATGATCGGGGCTTTCCCCTGCTCTAGTTCCATCGCCGGGGATGTCAAGCAAGCGGGGCTCAAACCCAGAAGACATATAGAAGCAGCAGGCTCAAAAAGTAGCTCAGCACCGTCACCGGCAGGCCGGCGCGGATGAAATCGGAAAAGCGGTAGCTGCCGATGCCCATGGCGAGCGTGTTGTTGTGATGGCCGAAGGGTGTGAGGAAGTCGAGCGAGGCGCCCAGCGCGA
>NZ_DDHH01000003.1:3024-4522 GCF_002338015.1 Rhizobium sp. UBA1881 | reverse complement strand
AGCGAGGCGCCCAGCGCGACGGCGAGCAGATAGGCTTGCGGCTGGTGGTGGCCGGCTGCCGCGAACTCGATCGCGATGGGGCTCAGCACGATGGCGACGGTGGCGTTGTTGACGAAGGGCGTCAGCGCGATCGCCAGCAACAGCACAACGGCGATACCCGCCAGCGGCTGCGATATGGGCAGGATGGCGCCGAGCGCCGAGGCGATCACTTCGGCAGTCCCCGACGTGCCGACCGCCGAGCCGATCGGGATCATCGCGGCGAGCATGATGATGACGGGCCAGTTGAGATCGGCCATCGCCTGGCGGATGTTCAGGTAGTTGAGGAGCGCCAGCACGAGCACTACGCCGGCGAGCGCGATATCGGGCCGCACCACCGTGGTCGCGGCGATGCCGCAGGCAAAGATCGCGAAGGGCTGCCAGCTCAGCGAGAATGCGGCCGGGACGGGCGGCGAGGCGAGCGGCAGACATTCGCATTCCTCGAGCGCCTCGGCGATTGCGGCGCGATCGCCCTCCAGCACCAGGACGTCGCCGATCGAGAGCTGCAGATCCTCGAAGCGTCCCTCGATGCGGGGAGAGCGCATGGATAGGGCGCTGATCGCGATGCCGCGTGTGGAGAAGACCTCGAGCGAGCGCAGGCGCGAGCCGACCAGCGTGCTCTCCGGCATGACGACGGCTTCGACGCGGCTTGCCTCGGCCTGCCCATGATCCGTCTGCAGCGCGCCCGATGCGGCGAGGTCCACAAAGACCGTGTCGTCCGCTTCGGCCAGGAGGATGTCACCGGCCTCGACGATGGAGCGCTCGGCGGACCCGAAGACGAAGGCGTCGTTGCGCAGCAGCGCATGTGGCTTGAGCGCGAAGCGGGCGGGGAGATCGGCGAGGCTTGCGCCGATCAGCGGCGAGCCCGCGGGCACGCGCCGTTCGGCCACCATGCGGCGGCGCGGCGTTTCGGGTGCCGTCTCATCGTCCTCGCCATCCCCGGGGAAGAGCAGCGGCGCCAATACTGACGTCATCAGGATGCCGGCTGCGGCGACCGGCAGGCCGACATAGGCGAAATCGAACAGGCGAAAGCTCTCACCGGTCGCGGCCGCCAGCGCGTTGCTGACCAGCAGGTTGGCGGGCGTGCCGATCAGCGACACGAGGCCGCCGAGCAAAGCGGCGAACGAGATCGGCATGATCAATTGCCGCTTGGGGATGGCGCTGACGGCGCTGACGCGCAGCGCCACCGGCAGCGAGATAGAGAAGGCGCCGATATTGTTCATGAAGATGGAGATGAAGCCGGTTACGCCGGACAAGATGGCGATGACGCCGGTGCCGCGCATGCCGCGACTGGCAAGCGCCGTCGACACCCTATCGAAGAATCGGGTGCGGGCAAGCACCTGGACCACCAGCAGGATCTCGACGACGGTGATGACCACGGGGCTGGCAAAGCCCGCGAAGACCGCGTCGGTCGGATAAAGCCCGAGCGCATAGCCGGCAAGCAGGCCGGCGATCGCCACCA
>NZ_DDHH01000003.1:2213-2898 GCF_002338015.1 Rhizobium sp. UBA1881 | reverse complement strand
GCAGGCCGGCGATCGCCACCACCTCCACCCTGAAACGGTCGATCAGAAACAGAACCAGCATCGCGATCAGCAGGATCAGCAGACATGCTTGTTCTAAGGTCATCAGGTCTTCCGGATTGATGCGCTGCTTTGTGTGTTGACTGAGACTGTAGCGGTTCGCGGCGCGCTGTATAGAGGGGCGGGCGCAGAGCGCGGTCTATAATGAAGCGCACTCTATATAAGGAGCGGACGGCTCAGATCCCGGGCGCGCGCCAGGCGCCTTGTTCGGTGCGGTCGAGCATCGGGGTCGCGAAGACGCCAAAGGTTCGCTCCAGCCATTGCGGGCCGGCCTCGTCAAGCGCCGTGCGCCAGCGCTCGGATTGCAGCATGGCGGCGCCGATCGCGACCGGCTCGATGGAGCAGGCCGACAGCAGCTTGAGGCCGGAGACGATCGAGGTGCCGCTGGAGATGACATCGTCGATCAGCGCAACGCGCCTGCCTTCGAGCAACGGCAGCATGCGCGGATCGATATAGAGGCGCTTCTGCTGGGTGGGAGTGGTGATCGACGACAGCGGCACGGAGAGCTCGTCGCGGTACCAGAACTTCCTGGAGGTGCCGAGCGGCACATATCGCTTGTGCCCGAGTTTCTGCGCCACGGCGGAAGCGAGCGTCAGCCCGAGCGTCGGCAGCCCGGCGACGGCGTCGA
>NZ_DDHH01000003.1:1260-2049 GCF_002338015.1 Rhizobium sp. UBA1881 | reverse complement strand
GCAGCCCGGCGACGGCGTCGATATCGAGAGCTTTCAGCTTGTTTGCCAGCTGCCCGGCCAATGCATCCAGCACCTCGAAGCTCGCCTGGTTGACGATGAGCGAGGCCAGCGCATGTTCGCCATCGGCAAGCGGGCGGAGCGGCAGGCGGAGCTGGCGACCGTCAGTCAGCGTCGCGACATAGAAGGATGTGAAGTCACCCCCGATCGAAAAGGTGCCGGGCGCGTGCAGCTCCTGCCAGAAATCGTGCGGGGCGAGGGCGGCGCTGTCTGTCATGATGTCATCTGGTCCGTTTGGTCGTTTCCATGCCGGCGCGGCGGCGCAGCGCCTTGAGCTCGGCCTCGGTCAAAGCGCGTACCGCGCCTTTCGGGAGATCGCCGAGTTGGAGATCGCCGATCGCCACGCGCACCAGCCGCAGGCATTCGGTGCCGAGCGCTTCCAGCATGCGGCGGATCTGGCGGTTGCGGCCCTCGTCGAGCTCGACTTCGATCCAGGAGTTGCGCTCGCCTTGTCTTAAAAGCGTGGCCGCCGTCGCCTTCAGGAGTTCGCCGTCGTGGCGAACGCCATAGGCCATCTCGGCCAGCATCTCCGGCTCCATGACGCGATCGACCTGGACGTGATAGGTCTTGGTGACATGGGTGACCGGGTCGAGCAGCGCCTGGGCGAAGACGGTGTCGTTGGTAAAAAGAAGCAGGCCTTCGCTTGCCTTGTCCAGCCGGCCGACCGGCGACAGATGCGGGGTATCGACATCCTTGAGGCAATCGAACACCGTCGGGCGGCCTTCCGGATCG
>NZ_DDHH01000003.1:886-1084 GCF_002338015.1 Rhizobium sp. UBA1881 | reverse complement strand
GTCGGGCGGCCTTCCGGATCGTGGCGTGTCGTCACCAGCCCGCGCGGCTTGTTCAGCATCAGATAGGTCATCGGCTCGGCGGCGACATCGCTGCCATCGACCTTGATCTTCGCCGATGAGAGGTCGATCCAGGCGGCGCTGTCGAGCACGGTGCGGCCGTTGACGGTGACGCGGCCGTCGGCGATCAGCTTTTCGGCC
>NZ_DDHH01000003.1:0-684 GCF_002338015.1 Rhizobium sp. UBA1881 | reverse complement strand
TCGGCGATCAGCTTTTCGGCCTGGGTTCGCGAGCAGTAGCCGAGCTTGGACAAAGCGCGCGGCAGGGTCACCCGCTTGCTCTCGACGGCTTCAGGCCTGTTGCGGCCGTTCTGCCTTTGCGGTGCGCGCCGCTCTCTCAATCGCCTGTTCCTCTGCTCTTTGTTATCGGCGTTCTGTTATCGGCGTTTTTGGCATGAACGGTGAGGGGATGCCAGACGCGGGGGCGCAAAACGCGGGGATAAGAAGGATCGGACAAGAGGGGAGGGGCTCTGTCGCTTTGCCAAAAAGAAGAGGCGGCGCCGGTGGCGCCGCCTGTCTTGGCCGCATTTATATAAGGGGAGCGGATCGCGGTGGCGATCGCTCTCAGTGACGCGCCATGAAGCCGGCGAGCTGCTCGCGGTTCATGGTAACACCGGCTGCCGCCTTGGCGGGATCCGGATGGGTGTAGGATACGCTGGGCATTTCAGGTAGTTCGAGAGCCTGTTGCATGTTCATGATACCGACCGCAAGGCGGCCCTGCGCTCCGTCTACCGTGACTTCGACGATGCAGTTCGATCCTTTGGCAATCATCAGCAGTCCTCCCTCGTTCTTTATAGTCTCCATTATTGGCCTGAAAAACGGGTTTTTCTAAGACCTAAGTAGTACGGGCCGGATGATACTTCGGATCATCCGGCTCGTAAACAA
>NZ_DDHH01000004.1:0-16419 GCF_002338015.1 Rhizobium sp. UBA1881 | reverse complement strand
GTTTGGCGCGACACGCTTTAGAACCCCACCTTGGCAACGATGGCATCGATCAGGACAAGCGCTCAGCCTTGCCCCTCATCTAATCTCGTTTCGCGATCTCGCAATAAACAATATCACGGTTGTCGCCGAACCAAACCCGCGTTCCGACATCGACGCCGTGCGCACTTTCGCCGGCGATTTTCCACATGTCGTCTTCTGATCTTAGCAGCAGTGGCCAGTTCATGAACGTCTCCATGTAGCCGTCCACCGCGGTCTCATCAGAGAAATTTGCAAACAAGAAGCTCCCGCCCGGCTTCAGCATACTCAAGCATTTTCGGGTCAACCTCACGCCGACCTGCGCGGGCAGATAGTCGTAAAGCCCAGCGGCATAGACAAAATCGAACGCCGTCAAATCGTGGCGGTTGCCAAGCAACGATTTGACCGATCCGTTCACGGCTTCGACGGCGGTGCCCCTATAATCACGTGCGACGGTACCGACACTGATCGGGTCCTGATCGAAAGCCACCCATCGCCTCACCCCCCCTTCATTCAGCGCCTTGGACTTTGCCGCCTCGCGCAGATGTCCAGACGCAATCGATAGCACGTCGATTGGCGCTGGGGACGTCTTGGAGATGCTATCAACACGTTCGGCAAGTATGTCACGGCGATCGCGAACCGCGATGGACGACGATGCATTTCTGGTGTGGCTGTAGATCGCTTTGCCAAGGTCAGAAGATGCGGCAACCGCAGCTGAACTGTCTCCCGTGCCATAGATGAAATCTAGGAGATGTGCATCGCCCGAGTATCCACGGGGCTTCTCAAACGACCACCGCGTAAGGGGATCTTGATGCAGAAAATCGGCAACCGGGTGGGATTGAGCGATCAATGTGATTTCGTTCCAGACGCCGACGTGTAAACGACGGCGCAACGAATGCAGGTCTCGAGTCAATCGCGCTATGATTGCCGACGGATCGAGCCCGCCCTGAAACTGCTGCAGAGCAGTTTCCAGAATGAGAGCGAGCTCTGCTTTCGCAACCACCAACTCCGCTGGTTGCTGGATCGTGGCAGATCCATTTCCCCCTCGGAACTGCGCGTCGGTGATCAAGCTTTCCCCATCGAACGCGAAGCTATGTGCCATTTTGAACCCTCATTGATGTATGGTTAATCATAAACACCTCCCAAAAAGAAAGCGACTGGATTCCACACGCGCTGAGGGTAATTTTGCCGTTGTGATTGTGATTCTAATTTAGCAAATTCGTCGAATTCTTAATTAGCTGAACGCGAGCAGGCGACAGTATCGTTCGGGAGGACGTAGAATAATGATCAACTATCGCGTGCATACATCTAGTTCTGAATGTGGTGCTATTACGTGAGTCCGGCCCCGGTGACCGTGCCTGTGCACGATGTAAGCGCGAGCTATTCGTTAGCGGATGCTCGTAGATCATTGGAAACCGAAAAAGATGCTATCCATCGTCGCTGGTCACGTCACGGCCTGTGGGTCGGGGTCGGCGTTTATGTAGGTTTCGCGGCTCCGGACAGTTGGCTTATCCCTGACGTTGCGCCAACGACAATTGCTGCCCGCCTCGTCATCGCGTTCGCAGCACTGCTGGCGTTCGAGGTGCTGCGGATTGCCAAGGCGCGGACCATCTGGCTGGACGTCACCTGCGCTTCGGCCTTAGTCGTCGGATACATCGGTTGGCTTTGGCCAGCAGTGGCAAGTCATGACACGACAGCTATGTCCTACTACATGATATTCGGTGCTATTTTCATGATGGGCGCGAACCTGTTTTTCAGCTTCTCGTTCCGGCTATCGGTCGCTACCTCGGGGATCGTGCTCCTCGCATTTTTCATTTCCATTTACTGGGTCTTCCCGACGACTCCCGCCTATCGCTTGGCCTTCGGCCTATTTTATATCTCCTGCTTCCTGTTCACGTCATTCGTGAATTGGCGATTGAACGTCGAACGAAGCAACGTCCTGCTGAATGCTGCGGAGGCCCGCTATCAGCAATGGGCTGCGACAGAGCGAGGGTTGGAACTTCTCGAGCTATCCAACACCGACTACCTGACCGGTATCGAAAACCGCAGAGCGTTGGACAGACGGCTCGATGAATGCTGGGAAGGCTGGAAGAAACATCGTCGCGTATTTGCAGTGATCTTGATCGACGTGGACTTTTTTAAGCGTTTCAACGATCAGTATGGCCATCAAGAAGGAGATCGCTGCCTCACCGTCATCGCCACGTCGCTCAGAGACGTCGTTTCACGCTCGCACGGTACGATCGGCAGGTACGGCGGCGAGGAGTTCATCGTGGTCATGCCTATCGACTCGCCAGAAATGGCGAAGGGGATGGCAAACCGGATAAGACGTGAAGTCGAGGACTTGGCGATCGCTCACACGGAGCGCCCTGACGATCGTTCAGTGGTGACCGTGAGCGTCGGCGTCGCGGTTACGCGGCAACAAAGTGGCGATAAAGTCGAGCGAATTGTTCGAGAGGCAGATTTGGCTCTCTACGCAGCCAAAGCGACCGGACGCAACTGCGTTCGCGTGTTCGATCCGTCGCTGCCTCGTCCAGATGACAGCGTCGGGAAGCTTGTCCCGCTTCTTGCCGCAGCGATTGACCGCAATCTCGTCTCCCTGGTGTATCAGCCGATCTTCGATGTCGATGGCGTTGCGCGAGCGGTCGAAGCGTTGATGCGCTTCAAGATGCCAGATGGCACGGCTGTTTCACCAAAGATTTTCATCCCGGTTGCAGAACAAACGGGGGCGATCCTGGAACTGGGTCGCTGGGCGATTGAAACGGCCTGCAGGGACATTCTGATGACCGACCGAATGGCAACAGTCAGCGTGAACGTCTCCCCCGTCCAGCTAAAGTCAGCTGACTTCGCATCGAACGTGTCGGATATTCTGAAAGAGTGCGGGATATCTGGGTCACGTCTGGCGCTGGAGATCACGGAAGGGCTGGATATGGAAATGCAGTCGGAAATATTCAGGTGCATTGCCGACCTGCGGGCGCTCGGTGTCGAAATATGGCTGGACGATTTTGGCTCAGGGTTTGCCGGCCTGTCTTGGCTACGTGCGATCGAGTTCCAAACGGTCAAGGTCGACAGAACATTTCTGCATGACTGCTCGAATCCGCGCGGGCTTACTATGCTTCAAGACATGATCGCACTCATCCGCAACCGGGGCAATTCGATCTTGGTTGAAGGGGTGGAAACTGCAGCCCAGATGTCGCTCCTCAAAGATCTCCGAATAGATCGCGTCCAGGGGTTTCATCTGGGGATGCCGGTCAGCGCTGATATGTTGAAGGCGGCTTGACAGGCAAGATAGCCCTGACCTTCCATGTCCGTCCTGGCCGATCTATCGTCGTGCGACTCGCACCAATGGATCCCAAGCGGGTGGACAACCACCAAAACCCGTAGAGCGCACGTAACCCCTCGCCCGCTCCGCGTTGCCTATCTGACACCGCTTGAACCAAACCCTCACCTGCTAGATGCGGTGTTTAACGAGGCGATGTCACGCTGGGGTGGTGGGCGGACACCTGTTATAACATCGGATGGCGCGGCAATCGCGGTTCACGATTGGAGGTTCTTGGACCTTTGGGACGCCGACATCATTTACAGCTATGTTCCTCTGTCCGATGTGCTGCGGGACCGCATCGCATATTCTTTGGCTCCTGGTGTGATCAAGACGCACCCTGTCATTGAATATCCTCTCGACAGCTATTTCTTCCGCCCCCAGCTCGACAATGTCTGCACGGCGCTTCAGGCGATTTCCATTCTCCCTCGAATGGCTCGGCTGCAGGAGGTACGGGGTGAAGCGGCATTCGAAGTTCTCGACCGAGATTCCGCCTCCGAAGTGCCGAGAGATTTGCGTGAGAGCTTTGGTTTTCTCAGTGATACGTGGACGCGGGGCGTGGAGGCGGTGGAGCCGCCACGAGCTCGCTGATGAATTTCGCTAGTGGTGCGATGTCCTCATTCTGGCTCGCTGCTTCCAGACATTCCATGTACCTGTCCCGTGCCTCGACTGGCACCACCGTCCATGGCAAGCGTGCTTCGGCCATCAGCGCGTTCATTAGAAGACGTCCGGTTCTCCCGTTTCCGTCCGGAAAAGGGTGGATATATGTAAACAGGAATGGAGCAACGATTGCCTTCGCGATCGGATTTGGCTCGCTCTCTATACACTCGAACAACGCGTCCATTGCATCAGCGATGGCGTGGGGCGGGAGCGGTACATGCGACGAACCACGCAAATATACATTGTGGTTTCGGTAGCCCGCCAACTTATAGGCCTCGATCAAACCGGCCTGTACAGACGGGCTGAACATCGCTCGAAACCAATCTTGGTGTCGAACAGACAATAGTTCGCCCGAGTTCGCACCATTAAGAATTTTCCTGATATCGATTTTGACCTCTTCGAAAGCCAAGCGATACCCTTTGGCCGCAAGCGCATTGCGAGCGTCTGCATCCCCAGCATGTTGCTCAGGGTTCCAATCTCCGGATTGAACCCTTTCGATCAGTTCCTCCGAAACGTGGTAGCCTTCGATCGACAAGGAGTTCAGCGCATCAGCTACATAGCGTTCTTCGATCTCGTCCATGTAAGAATCGATATCGTTGAACGCCTTGGTCTCGATATTAGTGCCGCTCAACGCGGTCTGGCTCATCTTTGCCCAAAGAGCCTTAATTCTGGTGGCAGCTGGTGCAGCGGTCCTCCTTTCGTCGAGGACTATATGAGCTGTGTTGTCGAAGGGATTTTCCTCATTGGTCATGTAGCCGGCAGACTTCATTCCCGCCAAGATTTGGTCAGCATCCTTCGCTCGTCCAAGATGACGAAGCGCACCGGCCACCCGACCAGCAATTGAGCTTCTGTTATTGCTTAGTAGAACCCGGAGGAGCGAGTTGCTTCCCCGGATCGAGCCCAGAACCGCGATCACGTCAGTGGCCAATGACGTCCAGCTGTTCTTTGCAAGATTGATGATTGCCTCTTCCTTAGGCATAATCCTTATCCCATCATGTAGCACGACAGGATCAGGCACAGGTATTCTGAGCATAAAGAATGAGGTATCGCCGGGCATGTTGGTGGTTTGATTGTTGGCTTCAGGGCTACGGACAACAACCTGCTTCGCAACAGAAAAGTTTTCTGCCCAAACCGCGGTTGATGTCTCCGCTGATAATACCCATTGGTCGCCAAATCGATCGTTGAGATACCTTTTTAAAAATTCCCAGTAGACAGTACTCCACGCTACGTCGACGCGCCGGCGATCCGAAGGGCGCGAGTTTACGGCGAGCCATCCATTCATGATCGGCTCTATAAATCCGGCCTCCACCAACCGATCTTTATGGACACGGGACAAGCTCTCGCTGCGAAGTACTGAGATCGTTCCCTGTTCGGTGATCCCCCTCAATTGTTTCAGTGATGAAGCTAGAAGTTCGTTTGGGGTGTTCCCAGTTCGCATCGTATCGCCGTCCTTTAGAGGACTTGCACCTCTGCACTAATTCTCTGCATTTTTATAACACTAAGTTAGTGCATTTTTATAGCACTAATTTTCTGCATTTTTATGGCACTAATTTCCTGTATTTTTATAACACTAATTTTCCGTTTCAGAGGCGGCCAAACCCCATAGAAAGTAGACAGCGAAAAGATTGCGGCCGTCAATCGCCGGCGACTCGCCCCGCAAGTCGGAATGCTATGGCCCGCCGCCCCCTGCTCCTAGCGGCGAGTATTCCGGGATTTAGTTCAATGTGGAAGTGTCATCAGACGATGCGATCGCACAATTAAATCCGGATAGCCGAAAAGTGATCACCCCCTTGGCCACACAAGCACTCCGTGTATAGTGGGAATCTACTTCGGGGTGAGGTTTTCGTGAAGTATCGGCCGATTGTTGTCTTGGTTGCAGCGAGTTTGTTCGGTCAGTTAAATGCCGTTCCCGGTATGGCTGCCGAGCGATCGGTCCGCGATACGCCCTGCTCTTCTATGTGCGAAACGCCGGCGGGCAGGAGAACCGGCATGGCTAGATCCTTCTCCATCAGGCGCCAGCGGGGCTTCACCACGATTGCGATGATCTGCTTCGCGGCGCTCTATTTGCCGATCGGCGTTCTCGTCTTTTATTCGTTCAACGCCGGCGAATCGCTCGCTTCGTTTGATGGCATATCGCTGCGCTGGTTTCAGAAGGCTTTCGAAAACAAGCAGGTGATCGACGCTTCGCTACGTTCGTTGCAGATCGCCGCAATCGCCGCCGTCGTTTCGACGATCGCAGCGACGATGGCGGCACTGGCGACCACACGGACCGCGCCCTATCGCGGCCTGACAATGAAATATGCCTTCATCAACCAGCCGCTGATGATCCCCGAGATCGTCACCGCAGTGGCGCTTCTGATCTTCTTTGCCCGCATCAAGATCTGGACCGGTTACGCCGGCGTCGGCTACCTCATCGCCGCCCATACGGCCTTCTGCATCCCCTTTGCCTACCTGCCAATCCGCGCGCGGCTCGAAAACATGGACCTGACGCTGGAAAAGGCGGCCGCGGATCTCTACGCCACGCCATGGAATGCGTTCAGGTACGTCACGCTGCCGCTGCTGTGGCCGGGCATCCTCGCCGGCTTCATGCTGGCTTTCGTCATCTCGCTCGATGATGTCGTCATTACCGAATTTCGTGAAATCCGCAGGACAGGACACGCTTCCGACCTACATGCTCGGCCAAATCCGCCGGTCCATCACGCCTGAAATGAACGCGATCTCGACGCTGTTTCTCGGCCTGTCGATCCTCGTCGTCTCCATCTTCTTTGTCGTCAATCGAAAACGTGCCTGAAAACAAGAGAGGGAACATGCGCATGAAACGGATGACTTCGACAATCGCCCTGGCGGCGGCACTTCTTGGCTCAGCCAGCCTTGCTCACGCCGAGGGCGAGCTCAACATCTACAACTGGGGCAATTACACCAGCCCCGAGATGATCAAGAAGTTCGAGGATAAGTACAAAGTCAAGGTGACGATCACCGACTATGATTCCAACGACACGGCGCTCGCCAAGGTGCGCCAGGGCGGCTCCGGCTTCGACATGGTCGTGCCCTCGCAGAACTACATTCCGATCTGGATTTCCGAGGGTCTGCTGCTTGAGACCGATCCGGACAAGATGGAAAACTTCAAGAACGTGGCCAAGGAATGGGCCAACCCCGACTTCGACCCCGGCCGCAAATATACCGTTCCATGGGCGATGGGCATCGTCGGCACCGTCGTCAATACCGACGTCTACAAGGGTGACATCAACACCTGGGGCATCATCTTCGACACGCCGGCCGAGCTGAAGGGCAAGGTCAACGTCGTCCCCGAAATGACCGATGTCATCGATGCGGCCGTCCTCTACAATGGCGGCAAGAAGTGCACCGGCGATCTGGCCGTGCTGAAGAAGGTGCGCGACACACTATTGAAAGCCAAGCCCGATTGGGTGGCGATGGAGTACGGCACCATCGAGAAGATGGGCTCGGGCGACTTCGCGGCATCCAGCGACTGGAACGGCTCGGCCTTCCGCCAGCGCCTCAAGAACCCCGCGATCAAGTTCGGCTATCCCAAGGAGGGCTTCGTCAACTGGAGCGACAATCTCTCCGTGCTAAAGGACGCCAAGAATGTCGAGAACGCCAAGCTGTTCCAGAACTTCATGATGGACCCTGAAAACGCCGGCATGAATTCCGGTTTCCATCGCTACGCAAACGGTATCGCCGGCTCCGACAAGTTCATGCCGGAGGACATGAAGGGTGCGCCCGAGATCACCATCCCGGCGGAATTCGCGTCGGCCGGTGTGCCCTCCCAGACATGCCCGCCTGATGTCCAGGCGCTCTATACAAAGATCTGGACCGAGCTGCAGAAGTAAGCCCGATATCGGCACCCCGGCCTTGATGGCGTGGGGTGCCACCATTTTCCAGCGAATGGATGTTTGCATGAAGACCGTCTTTTCTCCCCGCCATCGCGGTCACGCCAACCAGCTTGAGCTTGTGGCGGGCGATATCGTACCCGGCTTCGAGTTGACGTCACGGGCGGAATATATTGCAGCGCGTGTCGCAGCCGTTGAGCTCGGTGCGATCATCGAGCCGGCGGAGCATGATTTGACGACAGCGGCGCGGGTTCACCTTAGGGATTATCTCGATTTCCTGCCGACGATCTGGGACCGCTGGACGGCGGAGGGTCGCACCGGAACGGCCCTGCCCTTCACATGGCCGACCCGTGGCCTGCGTGGCGACGTGCTGCCCGAATTCATCGATGGCCTGCTCGGTTATTACTCCTTCGACGCCGGCTGCGGCATCGTCGAGGGCTCATGGGATGCAATCAAGTCCTCCCATGACGTTGCGCTGACGGCCGCCGGCCTGGTGCAATCGGGCGAACGCGCCGCCTTCGCACTCTGCCGCCCGCCCGGCCACCACGCCGGCGCCGGTTTCATGGGCGGATATTGCTATATCAACAATGCCGCCGTGGCAGCGCAATGGCTGCGCGACAACGGCGCCAAGCGGGTATCGATCCTCGACGTCGACTACCACCACGGCAACGGAACGCAGGAAATCTTTTACGCACGCGACGACGTCCAGGTCATCAATCTGCACGCCGACCCTATGCAGGAATACCCGTATTTTCTTGGTCATGCCGATGAACACGGCATCGGCGGGGGCGAAGGGTTCAACCTCAACTACCCCATGCGCTTCGGCACGGACTGGACCAGCTGGAGCCAGTCCATGGACGACGCCTGCGGCAGACTGCTTTCCTACGCGCCAGATGTGGTGGTCGTTTCGCTTGGCGTCGATACCTTCGAGAAGGACCCGATCAGCAAATTCAAGCTCAGAACCGAGGACTTCCCGAAGATTGGTGCGCGTATCGCAAGGCTCGGTCTGCCGACGCTGTTCGTCATGGAGGGCGGCTATGCTGTCGCGGAAATCGGGGTCAACGCGGTGAGCGTACTCACCGGGTTCGAAGACCTGTAACTGCTGGCGGGGATTGAGTACGAATGTCTGAAGACAAGCCCGTGACAGAAGTCAGTCGTGCAGACGTGACGCTCGCCAACTGGCGCACCGTCCCCTACAGCCGCTGGTCCTTCGAACATGTTAGTGAGATCGTCCCCTCAGCGATCATTCCAGGCACGCGTTGCGCAGAAGGCGCCGCGCGTATCGGCCTCGAGGCGCTATCGCGCATCTCTTTTGCGGGTACAAGGGATGCAACTTCGTCACTGCGGGATTTTCTAAAGGAGAGTGAAACCGACGAACTCGTGGTCATGAAAGACGGGTGCGTTATCGCCGACTGGTCGGCGCCGCATTCTGATCCTTCTGACCCACACATTATATTCTCGGTCTCCAAATCCCTGACCGGATTGCTCGCCGGAATTCTCGCGGACAAGGGCATAGTCTCCTTCGAAAGCCCAATCAGTCGCTATGTGCCCGAGGTCGCCGGTTCGGCTTACGGCGATGCGACGGTGCAGCAACTCTTCGATATGGAAATCTGCGTCGATTTTGTGGAGAGTTATCTCGATACATCGGGCAGCTTCGAGCGCTATCGCCGCTCCACCGGATGGAACCCTGAGAAACCCGGCGATCCCGCGCCGGATCTCAAGCGCTTTATTCGCGGTATCGGGAAAGGTGCCGGAGTGCATGGCGAGAGGCACGCTTATCGCTCCCCGAACACCGATCTCGCCGGCATCGTTCTGGAGCGGGCCGCCGGGGCAAGATTCGCAGCGCTGCTCAGCGACCACCTGTGGAAGGCGGCCGGAGCAAAATCGGATGCCATGGTAACCGTCGACCGTCTCGGTACCGCACGCGCAGCAGGCGGCATTTCGGCCACCGCGCGAGATCTCGCACTGGTGGGGGATCTTGTCCGCAGGCGCGGTAACGGGATCGTTTCCGCTGACTTCATCGACGACCTCTGGTCGCGCAGGCGCCGCGAGGCATGGAAGATGGGTGACCAGCTGGACCTGTTTCCTGACGGAAGCTATCGCAATTACTGGTACGAGACAGGCGCCGGAGAGCTGGCGGCGATCGGCATTCACGGCCAGTGGATATGGATCCACCCGCAGAGCGAAACAGTGGTTGTCAAGCTGTCGTCACAGAGGATGCCCGTCGACCCTGCGCTTGATCAGGCGATTATACGGATGATGCGAGCGATCTGCAGATTATAGCAAACCATCGGCCACTCAAAATCAGCGGGACGCCACGCCCTGCAAGTGATCGGCACCTTGTTTCGATGATAACTGGCTGATTGGCAAGGAAAGCTCAGCGATCCGTGGATCCGGTGCCTCGACCCACCGCTCCGGCGAGAAGTACGCCTTGGTGCGGGTTTGCGGCCCTGAACCGGCGGTAACGACAAGCATGAAATTGTAGCTGTCCTGGCTCTCGGTGTCGCGCCTGAAGCTGAAATAGGCTCCGAACCGCTCGTGCTCGAAATCACGAAGACTGCGGATGGGCACCAGCGCATCCTGGAAATCGCTCCACCCCGCCTGGCGAACCAGTGTCTCGAATATCTTCATATGACCGACGTCCAGCTGCCCCTCAGCGTTCGTCGGCGGGCCGACGAGCCGTCCCTTGATTTCCACGATGTCTCCGCTCGAACTACCCTTAACCCTCAGGAATAACGAGTTCAGAGGCCGAACGTCGTTCTTTTTATAAATGCGCTGGAAATAGCATTCGTGACTGGTGCTGCGCATCGACGGCGCACGCCATTCGCTCGTCCCGATACCGGCATCGCGCAACGCCTTGCAGACGGTCGGCCCGGACACCCGCCACTTGCGCAGGAACTGAGCGGCCACTTCTGGCTCAGGGGCTTTGATCAGGCGAATGGGGATCTTCACCTGTAGCGCCGGCGGTGGGGCGGGCGTCGCGACCGGCTCGACAATCATGGGCGGCTGTGGCGGCTCATCGGAGATTTGAATTCCGAAATGGCGAAAGAGGTCTTCGGACCGCTCAGCATCGGCAACAAACAGCGCCGCGGCCAGCAGGCACGGCAGGATGAGGAAGAATATCGACCAGGCGGACCTGCGGATATTATTCCGCAACGGAACACTTACCTGTTCTTGTGATGCATCACTCACCAAATCCATCACCTTCGCGGCTGGATTATAAGTTAAAGCTCATACTCACAATGGTTCAATACATTTCAATTAGCAATCGCTTCTGCGCGAATTCATACTGCAACGCGAAAAAATCATCTGGCAGCACGATCCACCGCAGGTTCAACGACGGCAATACACCGCCAATCACATCCGCGAGATTGGCCAGCAAGTTAAGAAACTATTTATAAAATCATGAAAATTAGAGGAAGACGATCGTGGCAATGCGGCATTCGAGCGCGTTGCACCCAATGACGTGGTTCAAAGAGTAAATGCTCACGCGCGAGACGGTGCGTAGCAATGCGTATGGAGTATAGCGTATCATGAGTATCAAACACGTCGCGGCAGCCCTTGCCGTTTGCCTTCTTGCCTCACCGGTTCTTGGCGCCGATTTCGGTTCCTATGACCAACCGTCCTCAGGCGGATGGGAAGGTGCTTATGCCGGTGTTCACGGCGGCATGGCCTCCCCCAATCTCAACCCGTTCTCCGGAAACAAGGGCCTTAGCGTCGGCGGACAGGCAGGCTACAACACCATGGTCGGCGGCGCAGTCGTTGGCGGTGAAGTGGAAGCCTCTTATCTCGGCGACAGCCGCGTGAAAGTGGAAGACGGAAAGCTCAAGGAGCGTCACCGCCTGAGCGCAAA
The DNA here is from genome assembly GCF_002338015.1 of Rhizobium sp. UBA1881. Lineage (NCBI taxonomy): Bacteria > Pseudomonadati > Pseudomonadota > Alphaproteobacteria > Hyphomicrobiales > Rhizobiaceae > Rhizobium > Rhizobium sp. UBA1881. The sequence goes on along the minus strand of NZ_DDHH01000004.1, from coordinate 4,727 downwards.
AGGCAAGGTCGGCGCACCGATCGACCAGACACTGGTCTACGGCACCGCCGGCTTTGCGATGACCAACTTCCGCGACAACGGCAACATCGCCGGTCCCGACGGTTGGAAGCCAGGCTACATCCTCGGCGCCGGCGTGGAGCAGAAGCTAACGTCGAACGTCTCGGCTCGCGTCGAATACAACTACACGATCACTAACAGCGTCCGCACCTTTTCCAACGGTGTTGGCACGACGGGCAACGTCCACGACCACACGCTGAAGGCCGGCCTCAACGTCAGCTTCTAAGAAATGCAGCGATGGCGCCGGTGGCGGCGCCATCGCCCGCTCGAACGTCTGCGGCGCCTCCTGCGATTTTTGGGGGGGGCCGGATCGCACAATCTGGCCAAGCGTGGTCAGATGCTTTGCCGGCGGCCCCCGCTCTGCGCCTATATTGTGCACCCGAATTCGAGCGCTATCTCCTGGCGTTCATTGAGCGAGACTGCATCCCAAATGTACCCGCCAAGGGGTCGGCCGGCTATCTCACGCATACTGCCCACACAGCACTCGTACTCATTAGCGAGGGTAGCGCACGCTTTGGTGGGAAACCGATGTCTGGCCACGAGGCGCCTTGAGCGCTCGATTTTGCTCCGCTCGTGCTCGGCGCAAAGGAGGGCTTGAGCCTCGTCAGTGGCACCGCTTGCGCCACCGGTCTTTCGAGCGTGGCGCTTTCGCGCGCCGAGCGGTTGCTCGATTGGGCCGACGCCATTTCCGCGCTGACACTCGAAGCCGTCGGCTGCCAGATGGCAGCCTACGATGCGGATGTGCTGGCACTGCGACATTCGAAGGGCGTTCAAGACGTGGGCTAGCGGGTGCGCAGGTATCTCGCGGGCAGCGGGCCTCATCGAGGCAGCATACGGCAAGCGTACACAGGGTGCGCTCAGCCTCAGATCCGTGCCACATGCCTACGGAGCCGCACGCGACGTGTTCGACACGTCCTGCGCCGTTGTCGACCGCGAGCTCGCCTCGGTCACCGACAACCCCGCGGTAGCAGAGACACCTGACGCGCCTGTCGTTACCTCGCAAGCATATGCGGTGGCGCCGGCCCTTTGCCAGGCGGCCGACAACCTCGCTATCGCACTCGCACAGGTCGCGGCCATGAGCGAGCGGCTACGGATCGCCTGGTCACCCCCCTAGCCAGCGGCCTGCCGTCGTTTCTGGCAAGCGATGCCGGAAGAAATTGCGGCTTCATGATCGCGCAGTACACTGCGGTCTCGCTTTGCAATGAGAACCGCCGGCTAGCCGCGTCAGCTTCGCTGGACGGCGGGCGCACATCGTGCCTGCAGGAAAAATTTCTTGCCCGCCCGACCGCGGCCGCAAACAAGCTTCTCACGATCATCGACAACGCCGAGTAAATACTCGCAATCGTACTGATGTCCGTAGCACAGGCGCGTGATTTTGTGTTGTCAACGGCGCGGCCTTTCCCGTCATCGGCCGGGACGGCGTCAAAGTCGGCCGACACGCGCATTTCCGCGAACCGATCGACCCGAACCAGCCCAACCCGCCGGTCAACGATACAGACACCTCTTTAGTGGACGGATTATCGGTAAGCGTCCGCCCGCCGCGGCTGGCCTGCGCGCCAACGCCACCGCATGCCGCTACACTATGCTGCCGAGCGCAGGATTTCCTGCTCGACCTCGCGCCAACATGCACCAGAACCGTTGTTGCCTCACCCTGCTCGGGGCACGGCTTCAAGTTTACGAGCGTGGTCGGCGAAATCCTTGCCGATCTCGCACTTGACGGCGGCAGCAAGCTTCCGATTGGCGCTTTTTCCTTCGATGCCATGCCGCGGTATCTGGATGGAACAGTCCTCTAGCCAAAGCCATAGGCGGCCCGCGCCTCAAGACATTCGGCGTCGCCGGGAAGGCAGTCGCGACACACTTGAGGCCTGATTTCGTAGACCAGGCACGATGTACCGGAGCCAACAGTGCCATCCAGGGCCGAGCATCGGTTGTCATGGCAGCGCATACCCGATTGGTCAACTGCAACGAAGCGCGCGGGCAAGCGATCGAGATCGGCGTCCGGCTCGGTCGAAAATCGCGGCCAGCTCGACGAATACGAACAGCAGGCACCGCAAGTCTGGCAGTCGAAATCGGCTGGAATGATCATCGTCGCTTTCTTTTTTTGGAGATTATTGAGCTCAGGATACACCGCGACTTTGTCGATTTTGGCACGACTGGCGCCTTTGACCCGCCAAATCGCTCCCCACAGCAGCCAATCCACCGGCCGAAATCCATCTTTCCTACAAATCAGATGACTTCCACGCATGCTGGTAGTTGAAGGACGGGTCACAGCACTATAGGTTCGCCTCGCCATTGCAAGCAAAACACTTAAAAGGGAATATCCATGCCTGAGGGTACTGTTAAATTCTTCAACGAGGACAAGGGCTTCGGTTTCATCACGCCAGAGAACGGCGGAACCGACGTGTTCGTTCACATCACGGCCCTGCCACGCGGCGCATCGCTTCGCGAAGGCGACAAGGTCAGCTTCGATCTTGGCCAGGACCGCAAGACCGGCAAGTCGAAGGCAGAAAACGTCTCAATCCTCTGATCGAGCGGTTTAAAGCATCTAGCCTGCTGCCAAACGCGGCAGGCTAGAGCAACTCGTCCGTGATTGCGCCGTTTTGAACCGGCATGCTCAACCGATACTAGTGATAGATAGAGGTGAAATAGAAAGCCACAATCCAAGCGAATAACGTCAGTATACCAAGAACCATTATCAATAAACGCAACTGCTGCTCCGCGAAATTTGTTCAATCCTGTGGACCAATACGCAGCAGAGGTCGATCTAGTTTCGCGTCCTACTGGATTATTTTATTCGGCTCAGGCATCCCCCGCCTTTTCGACGCAGATTCCAAAGCATGCACCAAGCAGCCTGAATCACCAGGCTGGGAACGGGTCTTCGAGTTGCGACCACTCATTCGGATTGGCACTCGCAAGACAGGCATCGAGTGCAGACCGGATACCGGCCTCGTCCATATCGACGCCGATAAACACCAGCTCCTGGCGCCGATCACCCCATGCGTCGTCCCATTGTTTTTTCATCTGTTCTTCGAACTGTGGGTGGTTCGGCCAATCCTCACGCGATACAGTTGCCCACCAGTACCCCATGGGTTCGCAGCGCCGCTGAATGCCGGCGGCCGACAGAAGACCGACGTGGAGCGGACGTGTCGCAAGCCAGAAGTGCCCCTTGGCGCGAACAACCCCCGGCCACGGAGCATCCAGAAAGGCGACCAGCCTGCCGGGTTCGAAGGGACGTCTCGCGCGGTAGACGAAACTTGAGACCCCATATTCCTCGGTCTCCGGGACATGGGTTTCCGGCGCATAAAGCTCTTTGTACCAAAGCGGGTTTTCAGCCGCCTTTTCCTCGTCGAATAGTCCTGTGTTGAGGATGGCATCGAGCGACAGTCGACCGTAATCTACTTCGATCTGGCGCGCCTGCGGATTGAGCGCAGCCACCACCTTGCGGACATCAGCCCTCTGGTCTTCACTTGCATCGGCGATCTTGTTGATCACGACGACATCGGCAAACTCGATCTGGTCCACGAGGAGATCCACGAGTGTCCTTGTGTCTTCACTGTCACGCTGGAGCCCACGGTCGCTCAAGAGATCGGCGCGGCTATATTCGTTGAGGAGATTGGCAGCGTCAACGACGGTCACCATTGTATCGAGGGTGGCGAAATCAGCCAGCGAAAAGCCGCTTTCGTCACGAAACGAGAATGTCGCCGCAATCGGTCGTGGCTCGGCGATACCGGTCCCCTCGATCAGCAGGTAGTCGTAGCGTCCGCCCTGCGCCAATTGCCGCACCTCCGTCAGCAAATCGTCGCGCAAGGTGCAACAGATACACCCATTGCTGAGTTCGATCAGGGTCTCGGTCGTGTGCGAAAGGTTGCAGCCGCTGTTTCGGATCAGGCTGGCATCAATATTGACGTCGCTCATGTCGTTGACAATCACAGCAACGCGCAGCCCGTCGCGGTTTGTCAAAACATGCGTCAGGAGCGTTGTTTTTCCCGCACCAAGAAACCCGGCCAGCACCGTTACAGGCAGTTTCCTGATCTCGCCCTGCGCGCTTTCCTGGCCCCGCTCAGGCGAGGCAGCCATCACCATGTCCAGCATCGTCTTTGTCTATGCCTCGCTTGATCGCCCATATTACGCCCTATGCTGCCAGTGGCTTGAAGACAACGTCGGCCCAGTAGTTTGCCGAATCGTAGGTTGCGTTCGGGAAGATGCCTGACGTCGCAGATCCACCATAGGCATAGACGCCGTTGCCGCCCGCCAAGGCGCTCGACAGCGCGCTCAGCGGCCCATTGCTAACAGAGTTGGCGAAGAAGCCATCGCTCGCAACATAGGCACCAGTGGTATGGTAGGCCGCGATGTAAGTCGTATTGGCTGCGATCGAAACCTCTGTTGCAAAATTCACCGTCTGCCAGCCGCTTCCGGTGGTTCCGGAGTAGGTCGCCGTAGCAAGCTTCGTGCCTGTCGAACTCCAGAGATCGACGACGTTCTGACCGTTGTCATTGGCACTGCGATAGAACTTGATGCCGGTGATCGTGCCAGCGACATTCGACTGGAACTTTACCCCAAGCTCGAGCTGTGCCCCATCATTGAGGTTGGTCTGCGCCGGCGTGCTGGATGCGGTAAACAGGCTGTAGGTGGTCGGTGCCGTCGTAGCCGCGATGTTGAAGGTCTCGCTG
>NZ_DDHH01000146.1:9595-10196 GCF_002338015.1 Rhizobium sp. UBA1881 | reverse complement strand
ATGCCCGGCAGGGCAGAGGGGGGTAACTCCCCTACCGGCGTTGCGGCTCCGGAACTGCATCCCGCAGCGCTGACCGTTCGATCGCCGAACGACCCGCCGACCTCGCTATCCTACCCCCGCAACGCCAACGCCCGGCCAAACATCTCGTCATCCACATTGCCACCCGAGGTCACCACGATCGCGGCATCCTCCTGCAACTGCTCTCCATGAAACAGCGCGGCGGCCAGCGCGACCGCGCCGCCGGGTTCGACGACGATCTTCAGGCGGGTGAAGGCGAGCGCCATGGCGCGGAGTGCTTCCTCGTCGGTGACGACGAGGCCGGGGCCGGCGAGGCGTTTGAGGATCGGGAAGGTGATGTTGCCGGGCTGCGGGGTGATGATGGCGTCGCAGATCGAGCCTGATAGCGTGGCGTTGCGCTCGATCTTGCCCGAGGCTAGCGAACGGGTGGTGTCGTCGAAGCCTTCGGGCTCGCAGGGGCGGACGCGGAAGCTTGGCGTGCGGGCTTCGAGCGCCAGCGCGATGCCCGAGGTCAGGCCGCCGCCGCCGCAGGGGACCAGCACTTCGGCCGAGGTCACGCCTTCCTCTTCCGCCTGTTCGGCGA
>NZ_DDHH01000146.1:9167-9445 GCF_002338015.1 Rhizobium sp. UBA1881 | reverse complement strand
CCTCTTCCGCCTGTTCGGCGATCTCCAGCCCGGTCGTGCCCTGGCCGGCGATGACCTGGGGTTCGTCGAAGGGCTTGATCAGGGTCAGGCGGCGCTCTTCCGAGCGGCGCGCGCCGATCGCGTCGCGGTCTTCGGTGGCGCGGTCGTAGAGCACGACTTCGGCGCCGAGCGCGCGCGTATTTGATATCTTCAGCTTCGGTGCGTCGGAGGGCATGATGATGACGGAGGCGACGCCGTGCAGCTTGGCGGCAAGGGCGACGCCCTGGGCGTGGTTGCCG
>NZ_DDHH01000146.1:8319-9054 GCF_002338015.1 Rhizobium sp. UBA1881 | reverse complement strand
CGCCCTGGGCGTGGTTGCCGGAAGAAAACGCGATGACGCCGCGGGCGCGCACCTCTGGCTCCAGCGCCGAGACGGCCGACCAGCCGCCGCGGAACTTGAAGGAGCCGGTGTGCTGCAGGCATTCGGCCTTGATGAACAGCCGGCGCCCGGCGATCTCATCGAGAAACGGAGAGGAAAGAAGCGGGGTGCGGCGGGCATGTCCACGCAGGCGGGCGCGGGCGGCGACGATCATTTCAATGCTGACCATGGGAGCTCTTTCGGATGATGATGCCGTCATGAATAGGGCGCGGCTTTCGCGTTGTGAACGGCTGCTTTGTCACGGTGACATGAAAATCGGCTCTTGCGGCGCGGGCAGGAATTCCGGTTCCGGCGCGGGCTTTTGGCTGACCGGCCGGGTCTGGTGGCGCCTGCGATATTCGGTGGGGCTTGTGGCGGTGACGCGCAGGAATTCGCGGTTGAAATTCGACTTGCTGATGAAGCCGCAGTCGAACATCAACCGGGTCACCGGCTCATCGGTCGTCTCCAGCATCCGGCAGGCGGCGCGGATTCGGAAGTCGTTGACATATTGCGAGACGCTCGCGCCGTGCACGCGGTTGACGGCGATCGATACGCGGCGGGCCGGCAGGTTCATCCGGCGGGCGATGCGGCCGAGATTGAGTTCGGGGTCGCGGTAGAGTTCGCGCGATTGCATGAGCTCGTCCAGCGATCGGGCGATGGCGCCGTCTTCCTCGGTCG
>NZ_DDHH01000146.1:7570-8163 GCF_002338015.1 Rhizobium sp. UBA1881 | reverse complement strand
TGGCGCCGTCTTCCTCGGTCGGGCCGGATATCGGTGCGGGTGCTGGTGGTGGCTGCAGCGGCGCGGGTTCGGTGGATTGGCTGCTGCTGGCGATGGCGGCGGCGGTGCCGAGTGCCAGCAGCGAGATGACATTGCCGATCGCGACCACCGCGCCGGCGTGCGCGCCGCCGGTTCTATAGAAATCGAAGCTGATGACGATATCGGCGGTGGCGGAGGCGAGAAGTGCCGCAGCGGTAATCAGCAGCGAGCGGTAGGACAAGAGCGCGCCGTCGAGCCGCGAGGAGACGAGGCCATCGGGGCCGTGGCGGGCGAGCCAGATGAGGGCTGCGCCATAGACCGTGAAGGTGGCGGTGATGAAAATGCCGACGGGGCCACGCCAGAAGATCATCAGCGCGAGGATGATGGCGGCGGGCAGGAGATGCGGCGCAAGGCGCAGCCACGAGAGGGTGTTGTCGCGCCCGAGGTTGCTGAAGCTGATCCAGGCGAAGGCGGCGATCAGGGCGGCGAGCACCGCCTGGCCGGGCATCAAGGCGATGATGTCATAGCCCCAGCGCAGGCCGAGCAGCACAGATTGCAGCGCGTAGAGCCCGATC
>NZ_DDHH01000146.1:6810-7433 GCF_002338015.1 Rhizobium sp. UBA1881 | reverse complement strand
GGATCAGGAAGGGCCGCCGCTCGGGCGCCAGTCCGTCGCTCTGCCTGACCATGCGGACAAGCAGGATCGCGAGCAGCAGGGTGACGACGAAGGGCAGCGGCACGAAGATCATGGGTGCGGATCCAGCAACAGACGAGCGATATGAGCACGACAATGACCTCGATCGCAATCGCGGGCGACCCGGATCGCGATCGAGGTCTCGATTTCGTGTGGTCTCAGCGACCTTGGGTCCGCCGCTCGATGGGAGCGGTGTCACGCAAGGAGACTGCCATGATGATCATCATAACCATACCTCTGCTCCTGTTCACGTTGGTTTCAAGCTATGCCGATGGCTGGCGGACGGGAGAGACCATCGACGTCTCGGCGATCCGCTCGATCGTGATAACAGGCGACGCCAGCTCGATCCGGATCAGCGCCAATTCAGACGAGCCCTATCGGGCCGAGACGCGGGGGCGGCGCGACGGCTGGTTCAGCCGCTGGTATTCGAGCTGGTTCTTCAGCGGTTGCGAGGACCAGAGCCGGATGACGGTCGATGGGACGACGCTGTCGATCGTGGTCGCCTCGACGAAGTGGTTCGATCTCTCCGATTGCTCGCCCGAGGTCGTCGCCAACATCCCGCCGGG
>NZ_DDHH01000146.1:5891-6607 GCF_002338015.1 Rhizobium sp. UBA1881 | reverse complement strand
GGGTCGATCGAGGTCAACCAGCAAGCTGTCATGGCGCGGTTCGACGGGGAGTTTGCGAAGCTCGGGCTATTGAGCAAGGCGGCCGACGTGACCTTGCTGGGGCATGCCTCGAACGTCGCCATCGACAGTGCGGCGCTCAGGGCGCATCTGACTTACGACAAGCTCAACGCCGATGAGACGATCGACGTGAAGGCGCATTCGGTCGACAGCTATCTCGACTTCGGCAAGGACGTGCCTGTGGATTACACCGTCACGGCCAAGGCGTCGCTGATCGACAGCCCCCGGCCGAGCGTGGTTGGTGCCAAGCCGGTGGTCACCATCAAGGCGGAATACGCGCATACGACGATCCGTTGACGGGCGTGCTCCTAATAGCCGCCGGCCGAACCCTCGGTCGAGCGGCTGTCCATGGCGCCGTTGTAGCGGGCGCCGCCGCCTTTCTCGATATCTTTCAGGCTCTTGCCGCCGACGAGGATGCCGGCGGCCTGGCCCCAGACGGGTGGGCCGCTGCCGTCGTCCATGGTGTGGCCCATCGCGATCAGGGCGCGGATCGTATCGGGCGACAGCGCGTAGGGCTCGAAATAGATCTTGTCGGGCTGCCACTGGTGGTGGATGCGCGGGGCGTTGACGGCCTGGCTGATGTCCATGCCGAAATCGACGACATTCAAAATGGCTTCCAGCGTGATGGTGATGATGCGCGAGCCGCCGGGGCTGCCGAT
>NZ_DDHH01000146.1:5359-5778 GCF_002338015.1 Rhizobium sp. UBA1881 | reverse complement strand
GGGCTTGCCATCCTTCGTCACGATGGTAGGGCTCATCGACGAGAGCGGGGTCTTCTTGGGCGCGATGGCGTTGGCTTCGCCCTGGACGAGGCCGTAGAGATTGGGGACGCCGGGTTTGGAGGTGAAGTCGTCCATCTCGTTGTTCAGCAATATGCCGGTGCCGGGCGCGACGACGCCGGCGCCGAAGTTGCCGTTCAGCGTGTAGGTGACGGCGACCGCGTTGCCCTCGTCGTCGATGATGGAATAATGCGTGGTCTCGGTGCTTTCCTTGGCGCCGAGCGGCTTCAGGTCGGCGGAAGTGCCTGACTTGTTGATGTCGATCTTGGCGCGGATAGCCTTGGCGTAGCTCTTGTCGAGAAGGGTCGTGACGGGGTTGTCGACGAAATCCGGGTCGCCGAGGGCGGCGTTGCGGTCGACAT
>NZ_DDHH01000146.1:4423-5212 GCF_002338015.1 Rhizobium sp. UBA1881 | reverse complement strand
GGGCGGCGTTGCGGTCGACATAGGCGTAGCGCATGGCCTCGGTCATGAGGTGCACGGTCTCGGCCGAGCCATAGCCGAGGAAGGAGAGCGGATAGCCTTCCAGGATGTTCAGGATCTCGCAGATGATGACGCCGCCGGAGGAGGGCGGAGGCGAGGAGATGATGTCATAGCCACGATAGCTGCATTCCACCGGCTTCAGCTCGCGCACCTGATATTGCTCGAAATCCTCCTTGGCGAGAATGCCGCCCTTGGCCTGGCTGGCCTTCACGATCGCATCCGCCGGCATGCCCTTGTAGAAGGCGTCGGTGCCCTTGTCGGAGATGCTCGACAGCACGGAGGCCAGTTCCGGCTGCACCAGCTTTTCACCTGACGTGAAGAGCTTGCCGTCGGGCTTGAGGAAGATTTTTGCGGCGGCCTCGTCCTTGGCCAACCGCTTGGCGCTGTTCTCGATCGAGGCGACGTCGCCCTGCTCGAGCGTGAAGCCGTCCCTGGCGTAGCGGATGGCGGGAGCGATGAGGTCCTGGCGCGACTTGGTGCCGTATTTCTCGCGCGCGGTCTCGAAGCCCATGACGGAGCCCGGTACGCCGATGGCCAGATAGCCGTCGAGGCTAGCGCGGGGCACGATATCGCCCTTGGCGTCGAGATACATGGTCTTGGTGGCGGCGAGCGGCGCGCGCTCGCGGAAGTCGAGGAAGCTGGTCTTGCCGTCCTTCATGCGGATCGTCATGAAGCCGCCGCCGCCGATATTGCCGGCGGTCGGATAGACCACGGCCAGCGCATAGCCGACGG
>NZ_DDHH01000146.1:3886-4281 GCF_002338015.1 Rhizobium sp. UBA1881 | reverse complement strand
GGCCAGCGCATAGCCGACGGCAACCGCGGCATCCACGGCATTGCCGCCGTTCTTGAGCACCTCGACGCCGACATCGGTCGCCAGATGCTGGGCGGTGACGACCATGCCATGCTCAGCCTCGACCGGCGCGGGCGAGGCGGCAAGCGCTGGTGCGATTGGCGCCAGCGTCAGCGACAGGGCAGCGATGAGGGCTGCGGATTTCGTGGGAAGGCGGTCCATGATGTTCCCCTCGTTGGACTGACATGGGGAACATATGGGGTTGCAGGCGTGGCAGGCAATGCGCGGTGGACGCTAAGTGGTGCCATGCAGGTCCGGCGTTGCGACGGGCTTTGGCGCCGAGGTGGGCTGCGGGATGGACGGCAATTTGGCTTCCGGCGCTGGCGGTGCGGCCAGTC
>NZ_DDHH01000146.1:2370-3770 GCF_002338015.1 Rhizobium sp. UBA1881 | reverse complement strand
GCGCTGGCGGTGCGGCCAGTCTTGCCTCGGCGAGCCGTGCGGCGGCCTGCAGGTCGCGGTCGTGGCCAGACATCTTCTCCATTGCCGCGATGGCGACGTCGGTAGCGAGGTAGTCGGGCTTGTGGCCGACGCCCTTGATCTTGACCAGTTCGGAGCCGGCGATGTCGCGGGCGAGGCCCTGCGAATGCAGGTGCTCCCAGACGATGTCGTCGCTGTCGCCGGTGATGATGACGGTGGGCGCCGATATCTTGATATAGAGATGCGACTGCGTCTTGAAGTAATCGAGCAGGCGCACAAAGTCGGCGGCGTTGTTGTGGAAGGTGGCGGGGCGCAGCACCAGCGAGGGGCCGGTTTTCAGGATGTAATCGTCCGGCCGTGGGTTGGGACGGAAGACATTGAGGGTGCCGCGTTCAAGGCGCCGGAGGCCAAGCGGCACGACCAGCGCATGGTTGAAGAGCCAGCCGATCACCGGGGCCGTCGAGACGTGATAGTACCAGTCGACGCCACCGGGCCACGGGTGCGTGGCGGGCGCGAGGAAGAGCAGGCCAGCCGTCTTTTCCGGATGGCGGACGCCGAATGCGGCGGCGATGGCGCCGCCGAAGGAATGGCCGACAATGATCGCCTTGTCGATGCCGCGCTTTTCCATCAGCGCGGCGATGGCGTCCGCCTGGCCTGAGGGCAGGGCGTTATCCGGTCCGCCACGTTCGGAATAGCCGTGGCCGGGGCGGTCGACGAAGAGCATTTCAGCGCGACCACGCAAGGGTTCCAGAAAGGCGCCGATCTGGTCTAGCAGGTTGCCGCTGGCGCCGTGGATGAAGACCAGAGCCGGCAGGTCGGCGGTTTCGGGGCGCTCGATGTGGACGGCGTTCATGCGGTAGCCGCCGATGTCGGTCAGCTCGCCAATATTGGGATAGGCCTGCTCGAACTGGCGGGCCTTATAGGAGGAGTAGCCGATTGCTGCGGCTAAAGGGGCGAGGAGGGCGGAGACGAGGGTAAGCATGGTGCGACCTGCGGCAGGGACTAACGGACCATACGTTAGATTGGCTCGCGCGGTTCACCTTCAAGAGGGGCCAGGCAAGAGGGGAACCTATGACACAGTAATGTGTCAGGTGCGGCTGCCGGCTAGCTTTTCGGAAAGCGTGTTCAGCTGTTCCTGCGCATTGCGGTTTGCGGGGTAGATTTCGAGGAAACGCTCCCATGCCTTCAGCGCCAGCTGGTCGTTGCCGCTGTCACCAAGAATGGAGGCCATGCCGGCAAGCGCGCCGAAATGGCGCGGCTCGATGTCGAGCACATGTTCGATATCGGACATGGATTTGCGCATGGCGCCGTTTGTGTAGTTGAGCGTGGCGCGGCGGTTCCAGCTCTCGGAGTAGCCGGGCTTCAGCGCGATCGCCTGGTCG
>NZ_DDHH01000146.1:1338-2112 GCF_002338015.1 Rhizobium sp. UBA1881 | reverse complement strand
TTGTCGGCGTCGCGCTCGCGCTTCAGTGCTGCGAAAAGCTGATCGAGATGTTCTTTGGGCGAGAGGTTCGCGGCCTGCTGCTCGACGATCTTTTCCTTGTCCCGCGCGGGTGCGGGTTCCTGCGCATAGGCAGGCAAGGCAACTGAGAGCAGGGCGAGGGAGAGCGGCAGTGCCGCGCAGGTCGTAGCCAAAAAACGCATGGCGGGCATAATAGCCCGCCAACGCGAAAGATCAAAACACTTTAACGGGATCACAAAAGGACCCTTCCGGACAGGCTCAGGCGCGCAAGCGCTGCCGAGCCATCCGGCCAGCCAAATCAGCCCTGACGAGCCTTGAAGCGTGGGTTCAGCTTGTTGATGATGTAGATGCGGCCCTTGCGGCGAACCAGGCGGTTGTCACGGTGACGAGCCTTGAGCGACTTGAGCGAATTCTTGATCTTCATTGTTTTGATCCGCGATGTTGGGGGGAATTCACATTCGCCCGTATCTATTACATTCAAAAGCGCGCTCAGGGCGCGCTCTTCAGGTTGGGCGTGCAGATAACCCGGCCTCTTGTCTGTGTCAACCACGTGAAGGTGTTTTTCCCGTGGCGGTGGCCGGTTTTGTCCGGGAAAAACCCCTTATTTCCCCGCCCGTGCGCTGGCAAGTGTGGTGACGTGACCCATCTTGCGGCCGGGTCTCGATTCCGTCTTTCCATAGAGGTGAACCAGCGTGTCGCGCCGCTTCAGCCAGTCCGGAAGATCAAGGATATCGTCGCCGATCAGGTTCTGCATCA
>NZ_DDHH01000146.1:0-1129 GCF_002338015.1 Rhizobium sp. UBA1881 | reverse complement strand
CGCCGATCAGGTTCTGCATCACGCAGTCGGAGTGGCGATCGGCGTTGCCGAGCGGCAGGCCCGCGACTGCGCGGATATGCTGCTCGAACTGCGAGATCACGCAGGCCGCTTCCGTCCAGTGTCCGGAATTGTGCACGCGGGGCGCCATCTCGTTGGCGATCAGGCTGCCGTCGGCGAGCGCGAAGAACTCGATGCCGATGACGCCGACATAGCCGAGCGTGGTCAGGATCTTCTCTGCGGCCTCGCGCGCGGCGGCTGCCGTGGCGTCGGTGATTGATGCCGGGACCGTCGATGTATGCAGGATGCCGTTGCGGTGCACGTTTTCGGCCGGGTCGTAGCAGGCGACGCTGCCATCGGTGGCGCGGGCGGCGATGACCGAGATCTCGCGCTCGAAAGCCACGAAGCTCTCGAGGATGAGCGGGACGCTGCCGAGCTCGGCAAAGGCGCCATCGGCGCTATCGGCGGCTGAACGGAAGACTTTCTGCCCCTTGCCGTCATAACCGAGGCGGCGTGTCTTCAAGACACCCTGGCCGCCGAAATCGGCAAGGGCGGCTTCGAGGTCGGCCTGGCTGTCGACGGCGTGGAATTTCGCGGTCGGAATGCCGCAATCATTGATGAAGCGCTTTTCGACGAGACGGTCCTGGGCGGCTTCCAGCGCTTTTGGCGGCGGATAGACCGGCACGGTCTGCGCCAACGCTTCGGCTGCGGAGACGGGGACGTTTTCGAATTCGTAGGTGACGACGTCGCAGACGGTCGCCAGTTCCTCGAGCGCTGCGGGATCGTCATAGGCTGCGACGATCTGCCGGTTGGCGACCTGCGCTGCCGGGCAATCGGCCTGCGGCTCGAGAATGATGGTGCGGAAGTTCAGGCGGGCGGCAGCCATGGCCAGCATGCGGCCAAGCTGACCGCCGCCGATGATGCCGATCGTTGTCATGCTCATAGGTCGTCCATCGGGTATTCGGCGATCGCCGCACTTTGGCTCTCGCGCCATTCGTCAAGCCGGTCGGCTAGGTCTTCATCCGACAGTGCCAGAACCGCGGCGGCCAGAAGTGCCGCGTTGATGGCGCCGGCCTTGCCGATCGCCAGCGTTCCAACCGGGATGCCGCCGGGCATCTGCACGATCGACAGC